>CAZMSI010000181.1:0-4272 GCA_964568895.1 uncultured Sideroxydans sp.
TTTACTTCGGTGAACTCAGCATCGACTACATCGCCTTCGTCCTTGGCTGCTTCGGCCTGTGCACCACCTTCGTTGGCCTGTGCCTTCGCCTGCTCGGCAGCGTACATCTTCTCGCCCAGCTTCTGCGCAGCTTCGGCCAGTGCCTGTGTTTTGGCTTCGATGGCTTCCTTGTCGTCGCCCTTGACCACTTCTTCAGCCTCCTTCTGCGCGGCCTCAATCGCGGACTTCTCCTCAGCCGTCAGTTGTTCGCCGTACTCGGTCATCGACTTCTGGGTGGAATGGATCAGTGCGTCCAGCTGGTTGCGCGCGGTTACCAGTTCCGTGGCCTTCTTGTCTTCGTCGGCATGCGCCTCGGCATCCTGCACCATGCGTTCGATTTCTTCCTCGTTCAGGCCGGAGCTGGCCTGGATCTTGATCTTGTTCTCCTTGCCGGTAGCCTTGTCCTTGGCACTCACGTGCAGGATGCCGTTGGCATCGATGTCAAAAGTGACCTCGATTTGCGGCATGCCGCGCGGTGCCGGCGGAATATCGGTCAGGTTGAACTGGCCCAGGCTCTTGTTGCCGGAAGCCACTTCACGCTCGCCCTGCAGCACGTGGATGGTCACCGCATTCTGGTTGTCATCGGCAGTGGAGAACACCTGCGAGGCCTTGGTCGGGATGGTGGTGTTCTTCTTGATCAGCTTGGTCATCACGCCACCCAGGGTTTCGATACCCAGCGACAGCGGGGTTACGTCGAGCAGCAGCACATCCTTGACCTCACCCTGCAGCACGCCACCCTGGATCGCGGCGCCGACGGCTACGGCTTCATCCGGATTGACGTCCTTGCGCGGATCCTTGCCGAAGAACTCCTTAACTTTTTCCTGTACCTTGGGCATGCGGCTTTGGCCGCCGACCAGGATTACGTCACTGACATCGCTGGCCGATACGCCGGCATCCTTCAGCGCGATCTTGCATGGCTCGATGGTGCGTGCGATCAGGTCTTCGACCAGGCTTTCCAGCTTGGCGCGGGTGATCTTCACGGCCAGGTGTTTCGGGCCGGTGGCATCAGCAGTGATGTAGGGCAGGTTCACTTCGGTCTGCTGCGCGGAAGACAGCTCGATCTTGGCTTTTTCCGCTGCATCCTTCAGGCGTTGCAACGCCAGCATGTCCTTCTTCAGGTCGACGCCGCTTTCTTTCTTGAATTCTTCCACCAGGAACTCGATCACGCGCATATCGAAGTCTTCGCCACCGAGGAAAGTGTCGCCGTTGGTCGACAGCACTTCGAACTGGTGCTCGCCCTCGATCTCGGCGATGTCGATGATAGAAATGTCGAAGGTGCCGCCGCCAAGGTCATACACCGCGATCTTGCGGTCGCCTTCCTGCTTGTCCAGGCCGAACGCCAGTGCGGCCGCGGTCGGCTCGTTGATGATGCGCTTCACGTCCAGGCCGGCGATGCGGCCAGCATCCTTGGTCGCCTGGCGCTGGCTGTCGTTGAAGTAGGCAGGCACCGTGATCACGGCCTCGGTGACCGGCTCGCCCAGGTAGTCCTCGGCGGTCTTTTTCATCTTCACCAGCACCTGTGCAGAAATTTCCGGCGCGGAGATGTCCTTGTCGCGTACTTTTACCCAGGCATCGCCGTTCTTGGCTTTGATGATTTCGTACGGCACCATCTTGATGTCCTTCTGCACCATGGGTTCCTCGAAGCGGCGGCCGATCAGGCGCTTCACGCCGTACAGCGTGTTCTTCGGGTTGGTCACGGCCTGGCGCTTGGCTGCTGCGCCGACCAGAATTTCGCCGTCTTCCATATAGGCGATGATCGAAGGTGTGGTGCGCGCGCCTTCGGCGTTCTCGATCACCTTGGGCTTGCCGCCCTCCATGATGGCCACGCACGAGTTGGTGGTGCCCAGGTCAATACCTATAACTTTTCCCATGATGCTTCCTTTCGATAAATATTTGAAAACCTTTGCCGCTAAGGTATGGGCGGCCAATCAAATTTCAAGAGATTATTCTTTTTCTTTGGCTACCATGACCAGCGCCGGACGCAGTATCCGGTCATGCAACGCGTAGCCCTTCTGCATTACGTTGACCACGGTGTTCGGCTCCTGGTCGCTATCCACCATGCCGATGGCCTGGTGCTGGTGGGCGTCGAATTTCTCGCCAACCGGGTTCAGCTCCTTGATGTTGAATTTTTCGAACACGCTGTTGAGCTGCTTCAGGGTCAGCTCCATACCGCTCTTGAAGCTTTCCACGTTTTCGGTTTCCACTGCCAGACCGGCCTGCAGGCTGTCCATCACGGCCAGCATTTCATTGGAGAAGCGCTCGACGGCGAATTTCTGCGCCTTGCTTACATCCTCGGCTGCGCGGCGGCGGATGTTCTCGCCTTCGGCCTTGGCATACATCCAGGCGTCGTAATGTTCCTGCGCCTTGCGCTCGGCGGTCTGCAGCATTTCTTCCATGCTGGGCATGGTTTCGTCGCGGCTGTCGGCGCCATTGTCACCGGCCGGGGTGGCGGCGACATCCTGTTGTTGTTCCGGGTCCTGCGGGGTAATTTCCGTATGTGCCATCTTGTTGCTCCCATTGTCGACGGGGGGTACGTTGGGGCCATATCCATGATTTCAAGAGCTGGCCGCAAAAAATATTGCGGCATGCGATAATTCACCGCCGTTTAATCAAGCCAATTGCCGTTATTTCTCCAGTTGCTGTGAATTCCCGAAAAAATCATTACTGGCGCATCGCCGGGTTCTATTTCTTTTATTTCGCCTTCGTGGGGATGTTTTCGCCCTACTGGAGCCTGTACCTGAAATCGATCCAGTTCACCGCGGTCGAGATCGCAATCCTGATGTCGGTGCAGCCGGTGATGCGCATGGCCGCGCCCAGCGTGTGGGGCTGGCTTGCCGATCACACGGGGGATCGTTTGCGCGTGGTGAAGATTGCGGCGACGATGAGTGTGCTGTTCTATCTGGGCGTGTTCTTCACCACCAGTTTCTGGGGCATGTTCCTGGTACTGGCGCTGATGGGTTTCTTCTGGAGTGCCTCGATGCCGCTGGTGGAGGCGACCACGCTGACCTGGCTGGGCAAGCATGCCGCGCGCTACGGGCGCATCCGCTCCTGGGGTTCGGTCGGCTTCATCCTCGCGGTGCTGGGGCTGGGCTACGCGTTCGATTACATCGCGATCCACTGGCTGTTGTGGGCCGGGCTGTTCATCATGCTGGGCATCCTGACCTTCGCACGGCAGATCCCGCCCACCCAGGTGCTGGCGCACCACACCGACAGTCATTCCATCATGCGCATCGTGCGGCAGCCGCAGGTGCTGGCATTCTTCGGTGCCTGTTTCCTGATGTCGATGGCGCACGGCCCGTATTACACCTTCTTTTCGATCTACCTGGTGGATCATGGCTATGCCAAGAGTGCGGTGGGCTGGCTGTGGGCACTGGGCGTGATCTGCGAGATCGGTATTTTTTTCCTGATGCCGTGGCTGATGCGCCGCTACACTTTGCCGCAAATCCTGAAGGTCAGCCTGGCCTCAGCCGTATTGCGTTTCGCGCTGATCGGCTGGGCGGTGGATTCCCTGCCATTGCTGCTGCTGGCGCAGGCGCTGCACGCGATTACCTTCGGCGCTTTCCATGCAACGGCGGTGGCACTGGTGCATCATTTTTTCCAGGGACGCCACCAGTCCCGCGGGCAGGCACTGTACGGCAGTCTGACCTATGGCGCGGGCGGCATGCTGGGCGGCTTGGCCAGCGGTCCGCTGTGGCAGCACTGGGGCGCCTCGGTGATGTACAGCTTCAGCGCAGGCGCGGCCCTGCTGGGTCTGTTGCTTTTGTTGTGGAAGCTGCGCGCCTTGCCGGACAGCAGCGCGGCGCCTGCGTAGAAGAGCGGTCTAGACAGGCAAGGCCGTTTTGTCGACCACGCGGCGCAACACAAAACTGGTGTGCACGCCGGTTACGCCCTTGATGCGGGTGATGCGGTTGAGTAACAGTTCCTGGTAGGCATCCATATCCTTCACAACCACCTTGAGCTGGTAGTCGGCTTCCTGCCCCGTGATCAGCAGGCATTCCAGCACGTCCGGAATCTTGACGACCTCGGCTTCGAAATTGCCGAGCCGTTCCGGTGTGTGCTGGTCCATCGAGATCAGGATCAGCGCGGTTAGCGACAAGCCGAGTTTCTTTGCGTCGAGCAGCGCGCGGTAGCCGGTGATCAAGCCGGCTTCTTCCAGCGCGTGCAGCCGGCGCAGGCAGGGCGAGGGGGTGAGGCTGATGCGGTCGGCCAGTTCCTGGTTGCTGATGCGGCCGT
>CAZMSI010000182.1:0-4260 GCA_964568895.1 uncultured Sideroxydans sp.
GCGCAGTTGCCACAACAATATCCGGCTGGCGCTTGCCCAATGGATGCTTAGCCCATTCGGAGCTGGCATTAATCACCACCCGATTACCGTCCTGGTACTCCAACTCCAGTTTCCCCTTCACCAGGTAAACCGACTGCCCGACCAGACCGTGCTGCCTGAATGGATCCTGCCCGCGCGCAACCGTTTCCACATGACAGTAGTCTAGCAATTCCCGCAAGCGTGCGGGACTAAACGAAGCAATCGGCTCCAGCGCGGCAAGCACCTTGATATCCAGCGTATCGATCATCTCATCTCTCGCGGCATCGCGCTAGAATTCGAACGTCTGCCCATTCTGCAGCATGATCGGTGTAAAACCATGGACGCATTCGCCGATCTCCTGCATGGTCAACTCGATCTCTCCCGGTTTCAGATGGGTAATAAAAATTTCCGGGCGACGCTTCAGCTTGGCCAGTTCCTCGGCCAACATGCTCGGACATAGATGCTTGGACAGTACAGCCAGCTCCTTTTCTGCATTGGAAAACGCAGTCTCAATGATCAGGTAGCGCAGATTATTGATCTGATTGACCTCTTCCCATAAAGCATCGTTATCGGCTGTATCGCCGCTGAATACCAGACTGGCCTGTCCGCTGTCGATGTGGAAACCGACTGCCGGCACGGTATGGTTGGCCGGCAGCGGTGTAATCTTGCGTCCGCCCAGATCGACAGTACGCCCCAGTTCTATGGTGTGGTAGATCATGTAGGGCTGATGTTCATTGGGAATCTGGGCGAAGTCTGGCCAGATTTTCCAGTTGAACAAATGCTGCCGCAGGATGTCCTGCGTCTCCCTGGTAGCATGAATGGTCAGCGGTTTGTCACGCATGATGTTGGTGCTGTCCACCAGAAATGGAATGCATGCAACATGGTCCAGATGAGAATGCGTAACGAAGACGTGATCGATCATGCTCAATTCGGTCAGACTGAGGTCGCCAACACCAGTCCCGGCATCAATCAGCACATCGTTATCCAGCAGCATCGACGTAGTGCGCAGGTTGGTGCTAATGCCTCCACTGCAGCCCAGGATTTTAAGTTTCATTGCCAGCCGTCCATAACCGGTTATTTGGTTTCAAACACGAACACGCCGTCCCAGTCCGCTGCGGGCGGCTGCTTGCGGAAATAGGCGATGCGATCCGCATACACCTGATACAGTTTTGATTCCGGCGCCATGCGCTGCAGATTGTATATCTGCAACTCCGCCTTTTCCCATTCCTGCTTGCGGTACATCCGCAATGCCTGATGGAACATCTTGAGCTCTTCCAGCACGGCCTTGTCCACTTCGCCGTTCAATCCCAGTGGCTCATAAATGGCGACGGGCTTATCTTTACCTTTTACGCGCACATGGTCAAGTTCGCGATATACAAAGTCCGGAACCGCCTCCTTGGTATTTTCCCCGACAATGACACCCGCACCGTATTGCTTGGTGATGCCCTCCAGGCGCGAAGCGAGATTGACCGCATCGCCCATCACGGTATAGGCCACGCGCACTTCGGAACCCATGTTGCCTACGCTTACCTTGCCGGTATTGATACCTACCCCGATATGGATTTCAGGCCAGCCGCGCTCCTTGAAATGGGGCTGTAATCGCTGCAGGGTTTGCTGCATCTCGATGCCCGCCAGTATTGCATTTCGCGCATGATCCGGATCCGGCAACGGAGCACCCCAGAATGCCATGATGCAGTCCCCCATGTATTTGTCCACCTTACCCTGATGCTGGTAAACCACACGAGACAGCGGGGTCAGAAACTCGTTCATCAACAGGCTCAGTTCCTTGGGATCCATACCCTCCGAAATCGTGGTAAAACCACGCACATCCGAAAACAGGACGGTCATTTCCCGGCTCTCGCCCTCCATGGACACCACCTGCTCCGGGTTCTTGATCATTTCATCCACCAGCTCGCCCGGTACGTATTTGCCGAACAGGCCGGTGATCTGCCGCTTGATACGCGTCTCGATAAAATAGCCATATGACATGTCCATCGCAAACAGTGCCGCAATCAGCATCAGCACATTGGCTATCGGCAACGCAAGATTTGCCGATTGCCAGATGGCCATGTCAGCAAATATCACGAGCAGCAGTACTGCGAGGGTTACCAGAGTCGTCCTGGCCGGACTGAGCAGCGGCAACAGCAGACTCAAGGCTACACCAATGAGCAGCTGGAGTACGACTTCAGCGCCTACCACATAGGGCGGTTTCTCCTTGAGATTCTGACCCAGAATGCCGGCGATCATGTTGGCGTGAATTTCCACCCCGGGATAAACCGTTCCGACCGGAGTGGAGCGCATGTCCAGCAAGCCCGGTGCCGAAGTGCCGATTAACACGATCTTGTTCCGCAACTGCTCAATCGGCACCCGTCCATGCAATACATCGGCGATGGAAATATAAGGGAAACTGCCTCGCCTGCCGCGGTATGGCACCAGGGTGCTGACCTCTGCATCCACCGGAATCCTAAGAACTCCCTGCGGCGATTCCACGTTCAGCCACTCCAGCCCTCCATAGCCGGAATCACTGTCGCTGCCGGCGGCATAGCCCGGCGTCAATTTGGTCGTACCCAGCAGGGCACGCACCATCGCCAGCGAAAGCGACTCATAATATGCGCCGTTATACTCCGCAATCATCGGCACGCGCCGCACCTCGCCGTCAAAATCAATCAGCGGATTAAAATGCCCGGCACTGGCCGCGCTCCTCTGCAGTTCCGGCAGGTTGCCGCCGTAACCATCCCACTCAGTAAAGTCAATGGGACGCCCCTTGAACGTCCCGGGTGGAAATACCGGATCCGGAAGCGCACCGGAAACACCACTCTTGGAGCCGCCTGCGCTGTTGGTGAAGTAATAACCCAACACCACATTGCGCTTCTTGAGCTTGTCGGCAAAAATCTGGTCGTACTCCAGCTGCGGAGCTATCCGGTTCAGCACAGAATGGAACTGCGGCACATTCTTGAGCTGTTTATGCTCCAGTTCCCGCAATACCTTGAGACCGGAGCTCTCGTCCTTTTCCGCAAACACCACATCGAAGCCTGCCACCGCCACCTTGTAACGATCGAACAACTGATCCATCAGCAATGCCAGGCGATTGCGGCTCCATGGCCAGCGCCCTTCTTCCTTCAGGCTTTTTTCATCGATGTCGAGTATGACAATGCGGTCATCTACCTTGCGCGGCATGGTCAGGCGCAGGCGGTAGTCGTAAGTGATTGCGTCCAGTTCCTTGGAGAGTGGAATGGAATAAAAATGCGCAGCGCCGCCAACAAAAAACAGCGTCAACGCCAAACCCAGCCCAATCAGCAACGCATGTTGCCTCAAGTCACCCCCCATACCGGCGATTACCGGCTTATTATGACAACGCCCCGACCCGGCGGGACAAACAATTTCTATGTCTAGAAATAGAACTCCATCTTGACCCCGGCCAGCTCGATGATGTCATGATCGTTCAACTGATGAGGATGTTCGTCGAGCGGCTCACCGTTCACTACCGGGAACTTAGCTCCTTCCACATGGGTGATGAAGTAACCGTGCGGGCGACGCGTTATGACTGCCACCTGCAGCCCAGGCTTGCCCAGCGTGGTCAGGTTTTTCACCAGTTCAAGCTCCTTGCCGGTGCTTGGTCCGGTCAATATCTGTACCGTCGCTGGCGGTGCACCGCCAGTCGCGGCAGCAGGCGCTGCGGCCGCCGCCGCATGCTTGCCAGTTTCCTCTCCGCGCGGCTCCTGTCCTGCCGCAGGTTTTTCGGCACCAATCGCCTCGAACTTGCCGGTCGCTGCAGTTTGTGAAGGGGGCGGCGTAACGTTTACCTGGGTTTTCATGAACGATGTCGTATCTTCACCCGCCTTCGCGGCAGGTTTGGTACCCCCGATCGGTCCGCGCAATACCATGGTCTTTTCGAAATCCGCCGCTGTCGCCTGCCCCTGCTGGTCATTCAGGTATTTCAGCTTGTACTTGCCAATCTCAATGACATCGTTGTTCTGCAGGAAATGTTTCTTGATCTGCTCGCCATTGACCGCCACGCCGTTGGTGCTGTCCAGATCTTCCAGAAACGAATCGTTGAGGATGGTCACGATCGCAGCATGCTCGCCGCTCACAGCCAGGTTATCGATCACAACATCGTTGTGCGACTTTCGCCCAATCGTCATGCGTTCCTTGTTCAGGGCATACTCTTTCAGCACTACGCCATCCATGCTGAGTATCAGTTTCGCTGCCATATCATCGATCCCCGTTTGTTATTTCTTGAAC
>CAZMSI010000183.1:0-4258 GCA_964568895.1 uncultured Sideroxydans sp.
CCGCCACCCAGCCGCTGCGCGGTGCGCGCATTGCCGGCTCGCTGCACATGACCATCCAGACTGCCGTGCTGATCGAGACGCTGAAAGCACTCGGTGCGGACGTGCGCTGGGCATCGTGCAACATCTTCTCGACCCAGGATCACGCCGCCGCGGCCATTGCTGCAGGCGGCACCCCGGTTTTCGCCTACAAGGGCGAATCGCTGGAAGAGTACTGGGATTACACCCACAGGATATTCGAATGGGCCGACGGCGGCACGCCGAACCTGATCCTCGACGACGGCGGTGACGCGACCCTGCTGCTGCACCTGGGTAGCCGTGCCGAGAGCAATCCTTCGCTGATCGAGAAACCGACTTCGGAAGAAGAAACCTTCCTGTTTGCCGCGATCAAGAAGCGCCTTGCCGAACAGCCGGGTTGGTATACAAAGAACCTGGATGCGATCAAGGGCGTGACCGAGGAGACGACTACCGGCGTGCACCGCCTGTACCAGATGCATGCACGCGGCGAACTCAAGTTCCCCGGCATTAACGTCAACGACTCCGTCACCAAATCCAAGTTCGACAACCTGTACGGCTGCCGCGAATCGCTGGTGGATGGCATCAAGCGCGCAACCGATGTGATGGTGGCGGGCAAAGTTGCCGTGATCGTGGGTTATGGCGATGTGGGCAAGGGCTGCGCCCAAGCCATGAGCGCACTGTCCGCCCAGGTATGGGTCACCGAAATCGACCCGATCTGCGCACTGCAGGCTGCGATGGAAGGCTACCGCGTGGTGACCATGGAATATGCCGCCGACAAGGCCGACATCTTCGTCACCACTACCGGCAACTACCACGTGATCAACCACGACCACATGGCAGCGATGAAGAACAATGCCATCGTCTGCAACATCGGCCACTTCGACAACGAGATCGACGTTGCCTCGCTGGAAAAATATCAGTGGGAAGAAATCAAGCCGCAGGTCGACCACGTCATCTTCCCGGACGGCAAGCGCATCATCCTGCTGGCCAAGGGCCGCCTGGTGAATCTGGGTTGTGGTACCGGCCACCCCTCCTACGTGATGTCGTCGTCCTTTGCCAACCAGACCATCGCGCAGATCGAGCTGTGGACGGAAGCGGAAAAGGGTTCCAATAAGTACCCGGTCGGCGTGTATACGCTGCCCAAGCATCTGGACGAGAAGGTCGCGCGCTTGCAGTTGAAGACGCTGAACGCACAACTGACCGAGCTGACCGACCAGCAGGCCGACTACATCGGTGTGCCCAAGGAAGGCCCGTACAAACCGGAACATTATCGCTACTAACCGGTCCATTAAACTTGCAATGAACGGGGGCAAGGCTGTCCCGTTAGCCAGTTTTAAGGAGTACCGATGCGACTGCTGCTGATCTGGATCCTGAACGCGCTGGCACTGCTGACAGTGGCCAATTTCATGCCGGGCATCCACCTGGGCGGCTTTGCGGACGCCATGGTGGCCGCGCTGTTCCTCGGTCTGGTCAATACGCTGATCCGTCCGCTGCTGATCCTGCTCACCCTGCCTGCCACCGTGCTGACGCTGGGCCTGTTCATCTTCCTGATCAACGGCCTGCTGTTCTGGTTCATCGGCTCGGTGCTCAGGGGGTTCGTGGTGGATGGCTTCTGGTATGGTGTGGCCGGGGCCGTGCTGTACAGTATGTTTTCGTGGGCGCTCAGCGCAGCCGTCGCACAAATCGTGAGGAAAACGTGAATAACAAACCTATCAGCTTTGAATTCTTCCCGCCGCAGACACCGGAGGGTACGGACAAACTGAAAGCCGTGCGTCAGCAACTGGCGGCGCTCAAACCGGAATTCTTTTCCGTGACCTTTGGCGCGGGCGGTTCCACGCAGGAACGCACGCTGGAAGCCATCCGGCAGATCCATGCCGAGGGCCACCAGGCCGCGCCGCACATCTCATGCGTCGGCTCCACGCGCGAAGGCATCCGCACGCTGCTGCATACCTACAGGGACATGGGTATCAAGCGCATCGTCGCGTTGCGTGGCGATATGCCTTCCGGCATGGGCAGCATCGGCGAGTTTCACTATGCCAACGAACTGGTGTCGTTTATCCGGGCCGAGACCGGCGACCACTTCCACATTGAAGTTGCCGCTTATCCCGAGTTTCATCCGCAGGCCAGGTCGCCGCGCGATGACCTCGACAACTTCAAGCGCAAAATGGATGCGGGCGCAAATTCGGCCATCACCCAGTATTTCTACAATCCGGATGCCTACTTCCGCTTCGTCGAGGATTGCGAAAAGCTTGGTGTCACCGCACCCATCGTGCCTGGCATCATGCCGATCGGGAAATTCTCGCAACTGGCGCGCTTTTCCGATGCCTGCGGCGCCGAGATTCCACGCTGGATTCGCAAGCCGCTGGAAAGTTTCGGCGACGACAGTGTCGCAGTAAGGGAGTTTGGTCTCCATGTTGTTGCCGAGTTGTGCGAGAAGCTGCTGGCTGGCGGCGCGCCGGGCCTGCATTTCTATACGCTGAACCAGGCCGCGCTTTCCGTCGAAATCCTGCAGCGGCTGGGGTATCGCTAAGCATGTTGCGCACACCCGAGTTGTTGTTGCCGGCCGGTACGCTGGAAAAAATGCGCACCGCCTACGCCTTTGGCGCGGATGCGGTGTACGCCGGCCAGCCGCGCTATTCCCTGCGTGCGCGCAACAACGAATTCAAACTTGAGCAGCTTGAGCAGGGTATCCGCGAGGCACACCTGCTCGGCAAGAAACTGTTCGTCGCCAGCAACCTGATGCCGCACAACGCCAAGGTGAAGACCTACATGGCGGATATGGAACCGGTCATTGCCATGCAGCCGGATGCACTGATCATGGCCGATCCCGGCCTGATTGCGATGGTGCGCGAGCGATGGCCGGAGCAGGAAATCCACCTGTCGGTACAGGCCAATACCGTCAACTATGCGGCGGTGAAATTCTGGCAGTCGCTGGGTCTGTCGCGTGTGATCCTGTCACGCGAACTATCGCTGGACGAGATCGAGGAAATCCGCCAGCAATGCCCAGACATGGAACTGGAAGTGTTCGTGCACGGCGCGCTGTGCATCGCCTACTCCGGCCGCTGCCTGCTGTCTGGCTACTTCAATCACCGCGACGCCAACCAGGGCACCTGCACCAACTCCTGCCGCTGGGACTACAAGGTGGACAACGCCGAGGAGAATGGCACCGGCGACATCGAGAAGATCGACTTCGATTTCGACAAGGCGCTTAGCGAATCTGCGCTGTCCGATTGCGGCAGCCAGCCGCGTCATCCGCTGGCCGAACGCGTCTATGTCATCTCGCGCCAGGATCATCCGGGCGAGCTGATGCCGGTGCTGGAAGACGAGCACGGCACCTACATCATGAACTCGAAAGACCTGCGCGCGGTCGAGCACGTCGAGCGTTTGGTCAAGATCGGCGTCGATTCACTCAAGGTCGAAGGCCGCACCAAGTCGATCTACTACGTCGCGCGCACCGCCCAGGTGTACCGCCAGGCCATCGACGACGCGGTCGCCGGTCGTCCGTTCAACCTCAGTTTGTTAGGCGCGCTCGACGCGCTGGCCAACCGCGGCTACACCGACGGCTTCTACGAACGTCATCACACGCACGAACAGCAGAACTACATGCGCGGCCACTCCGAAAGCACGCGCCAGCAATACGTCGGCGACATCGTGTCATGCGCCAACGGCATGGCCGAGATCGACGTGAAAAACAAGTTCCAGGTCGGCGACCGGCTGGAAATCATCCACCCCTCCGGCAACAGCATCGTCGAGCTGAAAGAGATGCAGAGCCTGGAAGGCGAAGTGATCAGCGTTGCGCCGGGCAGCGGGCATCATGTGCGGATTCCGCTGCAGGGTGAGCTGGTCAAGGGGATGGTGGCGAGGTTTATCTAGCTTGCGAAAATTATGATCCTGTCCGCTCTGTCCCAATCTTCCCGCTACGCCGCACTGCATCCGCTGTTCCAGCAGGCGTTCGACTACATGCGCGACACCGACCTGAACGCACTCGCGCCGGGGCGCTATCCCATCGTAGATGACGAGCTGTTCGCGATCGTCGAGCAGGTGCAGGGCAAGACCAAGGAGATGGCGAAGCTGGAGGCGCATCGTAAGTACATCGACATCCAGCTGGTGCTCGATGGCGATGAGCAGATGGGCTGGAAGCCGCTGGTGGATTGCCTGAATCCGGTGAGCGAGCACAGCATGGAGAAAGACATCCGCTTCTTCCACGATGCGCCCGCGTCGTGGGTGGCGGTGCCGCCGGATC
>CAZMSI010000184.1:0-4183 GCA_964568895.1 uncultured Sideroxydans sp.
GCCGCGCAGCGGCGGGGCACCCACCGGCGTACCCCTTGCGGGTGCTGCGGAAGGGTCGCCGCGCAGCGGCGGGGCACCCACCGGCGTACCCCTTGCGGGTGCTGCGGAAGGGCAAATACTGGAGCGAAGTTTACTCGCAAGGGGCAGGCTTAGGGCCGACGATTTGGCTTCCCCATCAATATGTGTCAAATGCAAAGCCCGACCCGAATTCCGCACTTCGCGCCTGTACAATTACGTACAATTCTGTACTTGTCTTTTGTCCGATTTGGGTATGCAATTCATTTGCGCGACCATCACCGCGATGGTTGTTACCTGGATGGAGGGCGGAAAAATGCGCAATCTGTTAATTGTATTCCTGGCACTGCTTTTTCCCATAAACGCAGCCCGTGCCGATGTGAGCGTCGGTGTCGGAATCAGTGTTCCCGGGCTCAGCATCGGCATCAACATGCCGGCGTACCCAAGACTCGTTCCGATACCGGGTTATCCCGTTTATTACGATCCCTACGTGCAACTGAATTTTTTCTTTTACGATGGTGCGTACTGGGTGCTGCAGGGAGACAACTGGTACGTGAGCAGTTGGTACAACGGGCCATGGCAAATGGTAGCGCCCGTATACGTGCCTGTGTATCTGCTGCGCGTCCCGGTGCGCTATTATCACAGGCCGCCGCCGTATTTCCACGGCTGGCACCGCGACCAGGCGCCACGCTGGGACGATCACTGGGGGCGCGACTGGGAGCAGCAGCGCAAAGGATGGGATAAATGGGACCGGAATTCAGTCCCGCACCGCGCGCCGTTGCCGACCTATCAGCAGCACTATTCCGGCAAGCGTTATCCGCAACAATTGGAGCAGCAGCGTCAGATCGAATCGAAACAGTACCGCTATCAGCCGCGGGAGTCGGAGACGCGGCGTTATTACGAACAGCGGGACCGTGGACCAAAGCAAGACAGGCGCGAAGATCGTGACCACGATCGCCGCTAGTCACGAGCCGGCATGATATGGTTTGAGGAATAAAGCCGGGTGCCGTAAAGGGAAGCCCGGCATCGCCGGGCTTCCCATTTGGCAGGTATTTGGATGCTATCCTGCCGGGTTCTGATATATTTCCCCGGCAAGAATATTTATGGAGAAGCAAGTGGCAGACAAGGAAGATATGATTGAAGTGTTTGATGAGTTGTTCAGCACGGCGAAAATGGAAATCCTGTCCAACAGGGAAGACGTCGCCGGCAACCGTCAGTTGTTCGGGCAGGTGCAGGGATTTTTCATTGCCATGAGAATGACCGTGCCACTGGATGCAGAAGAAATCGAGTACGTTGAAAATGGTTTGCGCATGCTGGAAGAAAGAATCGGCTAACCGGCCCTGTAAGTGCCGCATCTGAAAATCAACTATAGTTCCGTACCATGACTTTCCGGATATACGAATGAAAAATAAGTTTCTATGGATATTGCTGGCGTTTGCGCTGGTCGCACCCGGCGCAGCGCAGGCGCTCGTACAGCTTGCACCGGAGAAACAGGAGACCCAGGCCGCGCTCCTGTCCGCCAAAATTCTGAGCCGTTATCAATACGAGCACGAGGCGCTGGATGACAAGCTGTCCGCGAAAATATTCGACAACTATCTGAAAGTGCTGGATGACAACAAGATGGTTTTCCTGCAGGCCGATATCGATCATTTCGCCGGTGCGCGAACCCGGCTTGACGATGCCATCCTCAAACAGGATCTCAGCATCCCTTTTGCCATCTACAATCTTTACCTGCAGCGCATCGCCGAACACTACAGTTATGCCCGCACCCTGCTGAAAAAAGGTTTTGATTTCAGGAAAGAGGAAAGCTACCAGATCAGCCGCAAGGATGCGCCATGGCCGCAATCCGAAGATGAGATGAATGACTTGTGGCGCAAGCGTGTCAAGAACGACTGGCTGCGCCTCAAACTTGCCGGCAAGGACAGTAAAAGTATCGTCGAAATACTGGACAAGCGCTATGCCAATGTCCTGAAAAGCGTGTCCAGTGTCAAAAGTGAAGACGTATTCCAGCGTTTCATGAACGCCTATGCGATGGCTGTCGATCCGCATACCAATTATTTTGGCGTGCGCCAGTCCGAGGATTTCGATATTTCGATGAAGCTGTCGCTGACCGGTATTGGTGCGGTGCTGTTTACCAGGGATGAATGTACGACAATCAAGGAAGTGCTGGCAGGCGGCCCTGCAGCGCTATCCGGCGAATTGAAAAGCGGGGATTGCATTGCCGGTGTCGGGCAGGGCAAGGACGGTCCGATCACCGACATCATGGGCTGGCGCATCGACGATGCGGTGGACCTGATACGCGGGCCCAAGGATACCGTGGTGCGTCTTGACGTGCTGCCCGCCGAGGCAGGCGCTGACGGCAAGCACAAGATCATCTCGCTGATCCGGAAAAAGATCACGCTGAAAAAGCAGGCCGCCAGCAAATCCATTATCGAGGTGAAAGACGGCAGTGCGACGCACCATATCGGCGTGATCTCGCTGCCCAGCTTCTATGAAGATTTTGCTGCCCGCAGAAACGGAGACAGGAATTACAAAAGCGCGAGCAGGGATGTGGCGCTGCTGTTGCAGGAACTGAAAAAGGACAAGGTGGATGGCGTGCTGGTGGATCTGCGCAACAATGGCGGCGGCTCACTGGCTGAGGCCATAAAGTTGACCGGCCTGTTTATCGATGAAGGCCCCGTGGTACAAGAGCGCAACGCCGCAGGAAAAATAATTGTCTCGAAAGATGAAAATGCTGGTGCGCTCTGGAATGGGCCGCTGGGCGTGCTGATCAATCGCGGCTCGGCCTCGGCCTCGGAAATTTTCACGGCGGCGATCCAGGATTATGGCCGCGGGGTTGTGATCGGCTCGAACAGCTTTGGCAAAGGCACCGTGCAGACCGTGGCGGATCTCGATCAAATCGTGAAACACGCCAAACCCGAGTTTGGCGAACTCAAACTGACCATCGCCCAGTTTTTTCGCATCAATGGAGGCACCACCCAGTTGCGCGGGGTGACGCCGGACATTACGTTCCCGACGCTGGCCGACACGGCCGACTTTGGCGAATCCAGTTTCGACAATGCTTTACCCTGGTCGCAAATCAAGGCAGCTGACTACACACCGGCCGGCAACCTGAAAGGCATCCTGCCGGAGTTGATCGCGCGCCACGATCAGCGCATCAGCCATAACCAGGACTTCAAGTATCTGCAGCAGGATATTGCCCGGATCGACGAGCTACGCAAGAAAAACGAAGTCTCGCTCAATGAAACCGAGCGCCGCAAGGAACGCGAAGCGCAGGAAGCACGCATCAAGGCCCGCGAAAAGACCGATGGAGACAAGCAATCGGGCAAGGCATCTGCTGCGGATAATAAATTCCAGGACGACGGCATGTTATCGAGCGAACGCAAGCTCAGCGATGAACTGGCCATCGAGAAGGCGGATAAAAATACCAAGGATGTGTTTCTGGATGAAGCGGCACATATCGTCAGCGACGAGGCGAGGTTGCAAAATACTGAAACTAGGTTTGCGGCCAGCACGCCGTAAAACCCTGCGCGGTGTTGGTTCCGACTTAACCAGGAGATTGTCGCATGCGTTTTTACTTGACCGGTTTGGCCCGTCCCAAACGAGTCGCACAACATCTTTGTGCCTTGTTTCCCGCGAACAAGCTTTCAACCAGCCAGGAATTGGCCGCCAGGCTCTATGGTTACAGGAATTGGCATGAAATGGCCGAGATCACCAAAAACGGCGGAAATCCCCCGAGCAAGCTGGATGAGTACCTGTCCGAGGAAGAACAAACGGCCCGCAGGCTTGATCAGGAAGCAACGATACACAAGGTATTAAACCTGTCGGAAGCCGATGCTGCCCGCGTAGCATTGATACGCCGGATATTGACCTCAAGAACAGCCGTGCCCATTCCCGCTAAAAAGAAAAGCGCGGCATCCCGGCGTAAAAAATAGATGGCAAGCAAAAGGGGCGGTTCCCGCTTGTGCGGCAACGACAAAACCTGAAAAGCCCGGCATTGCCGGGCTTTCCTGTTTCCGGATTACGAACCGATCACTCGTCCGCCAGTGGGGCGAAGCGCGGCGCTTGCCTGTTCATCTGGCGCGGTTTTGGCGCTATCATCTAAACACTTAATTGAAGGAATCGCACCATGCCAGACCGCAAGCCAATCAACGCCCCCGTCGACCCC
>CAZMSI010000185.1:0-4127 GCA_964568895.1 uncultured Sideroxydans sp.
TGCCCTGTCCGTGCCAACCAAGCTCCAGGAGGTCGGGTTTCAGTTCCGGTACGCCTTGCTTGAGGATGCACTCGAGGAACTGCTCAGAGCCAGCTAAGGCGATCGTAATTGATGTCTATGGCTAACCATTCCCGTAACCTGGCTAGTTAATATTTCGCCAGCCGCTCACTGAACAAGTAGCTTCGCCCTAGTCGCCCATATTGGTGCCGATATGACGTGCGCTTACGATCCACGGGTGATCGGGCGGGACGGTTTTGACCTTGCCGGCAACATCTTCCAGTTTGACGGCTTTGGTTCCTTCGCCCAAGGCTGCGACCATCACACCATAGCGACCCTTGTCGATCAGATCGACACATGCCGTTCCCAGGCGGGTGGCAAGCAGGCGATCCGCCGCTGAGGGAATACCGCCGCGTTGCAGGTGTCCGAGTATGGTGACGCGAGCCTCCAGTCCGGTGAGTAGTTCGAGTTGCTTGGCGAGGCGCACAGTTTTTTCTGCATATTGAGTTTCCGTGGATTTCGCTGTTTCCAGCTTTTTTCTTTCTTTGGCTTTGCCGGCAGACTTGTCATTTTTCTTAGTCAACTGCGCTTCATGTTCCTGCTTTGAGATGACGCCTTCGGCCATTGCAACAATGCTAAAGCTTTTGCCGAGACGGCTGCGTTCGCGGATTGCCTCGGCTACGCTTTCTACTGAGTAAGGGATTTCCGGAATCAGGATCACATCTGCACCGCCGGCTATGCCTGCGCCCAGTGCCAGCCACCCGGCACGGTGGCCCATGATTTCCACTACGATGATGCGGTGATGGCTGTGCGCAGTGCTATGCAAACGGTCGATGGCATCGGTCGCGATGCCCAGTGCGGTGTCGAAGCCGAAAGTGGTGTCGGTCATGGCAACGTCGTTGTCGATGGTCTTGGGCAAAGTGAGGATGTTGAGTCCCTTTGCTTTCAGGCGAAGGGCGTTTTTCTGGGTGCCGCCGCCGCCGAGACAGATCAGCGCATCAAGTCCGTTTTCATGGTAGTTGGCGACGATTACATCGGTCATGTCGACCACTTTCCCGTCAACAGGCATGCGGTGGGGCTTGTCGCGGCTGGTGCCGAGTATGGTGCCGCCACGGGTCAGGATGTCCGACAGGTTGCCGGCATTCATTTTCATCGTGCGGTTTTCCATCATGCCGCGAAAGCCGTCGCGGAAACCGATGAGTTGCATTCCGTAATAGTTCAGGGCTGACTTCCCGATGCCGCGGATCGCTGTGTTCAAGCCTGGGCTGTCGCCGCCGGAGGTGAGAATTCCAATATTCTTGATCATGGGACATGTGCCTTTTTTGCTAATTCCAGAGAATCTTCCAAGATAAACATTCAAGGGGCAACAACATATTGCTGTTTGCTGAAAATATCCTCAGGCCGGAAACAATAAGATTCTTGTTTGTTGTTCGAAATTGGCAGCAAGAGCTGTGCCAATCTTTAGTTGGCGCGATTTTCAGGTTTTAGACTGGCTTGTTTGGTAAGACCTGCACTAATGTCGGGATTCTGCGCCTGCAATGCACGGAAACAGGGATTGAACAAAACTCCGATCGCGCCACCATGAATCATCCTGGCATTCTACAGATGGTATGGTTGGTAACTGACGCGGTACAAGTATGAATATATAGTTGTTTATTTGTAAGGGATGAATCTGGCTTGTAATGAGTAATAAATGGGAGTAATTTTCAACTCCTGTCGGAAAATTTAGGCAGTTGTCTGTCCATTGCAGCTTTCATGAACTGACCCCATTCAGGAATGGAGCGGGCTTGGTTTCCGACTTGTATCCGGGGGTGTGTAACGCTGACAAGCTTTTGAGTTTTATTGAGAATATAAAACGGGAAGGAGCAACCATGTCACGCATTTCTACTGGAGCATCCAGGCAAAAAGTTTCCGGGGCGTCATCGGTTAAAGCCGCCGCCAGCAAGAAAAAAACTGATTACCCACACAAGCTGGGCGATGGTGCGGACCGGTATCAAATGATTGCCACTGCTGCATATTATCGTGCCGAGCATCGAGGTTTCTCGGGAGGCAATCCTGTGGACGACTGGCTGGCGGCAGAAGCGGAAATAGACCGGCTGTACCACTGAGGCATAGACTTGCTCAGCCTCGGGTGGCCTTAAATGTCCAACAAAAAAATCCTGGCAATGGTATTGGCGGGAGGTCAGGGAACACGCCTGCACCCACTTACACTTAATCATGCCAAACCTGCGGTCGTTTTTGATCGTTATCGTCTGGTGGATTTTGCGCTCAGCAATCTGGTTAATTCGGGCATTGAATCGATCTATCTGCTGGCACAGTACAAACCCCAATCGCTGATCGAGCATGTGTATACCAACTGGACCTTTGCGCCCAATGAGGATGGCCGCTTTGTTTCGGTGGTTGTTCCACGGCATGAGGAGGGCGAGTTTTTTTACGGAACGGCCGATGCCGTTCGCCAGAATCTGGAACTGATCGAGCGGCATGAGCCAGACCTGGTGGCGGTATTTGCATCGGACCAGGTTTGCCGCATGGATGTACGCCAAATGATGGCTTATCACCATGAACGCAATGCCGATGTAACCGTGGCCGTGACACAGATGCCGCTGGAGCAGGCCATTGCTTTTGGAGTCATCGTGGCAGAAGAGCAGGGGAGAATACGGGATTTCCAGGAAAAGCCCGAGCACCCGTTCCCGCTTCCCGCACATCCTGGTCGGGCATGCGTCTCCATGGGGAATTATCTGTTCAATACCGACGTGCTGGTGGAAGGGCTTGAGCGCTTGTTGCATCCAGGTGAAACCGATTTCGGCAAACATCTGTTGCCGCGTCTGGCGGTCAGCCACCGGGTTTATGCCTATGATTTTTCTAATAACAGGGTACCCGGCGCGAAATCGCATGAAGAAGGTACCTATTGGCGGGACATAGGCACTCTGGAAGCCTATGTTGATGCTTTGCTGGACGTTAACGGCAATAAGCCGCGCATCAGCCTGGATAATCCGTACTGGCCTGTTTTACCAAGACTTTCTGCGCAGCATCCCCTGTTTGATGCGAAATATGCCCGCCCGCTTGTCGTACATAAGAGTCGCACAAGAAAAAGCTGGTCATACACCATAATTGACTGACGAGACGCCTGACCTGAATAGTTTCCGGTTGGTTCAGCATCCTTCCTCAGTTTTTATCCGGGAACCTGCATGCCACTACATCCAGAATTGACTGGGGGCGTGCTGAATCGGGCAATTTTTACCTCAGTCAGAAAGCAGAAAGGGCCAGCGCAAAACGCTAGCCCTTGAATTCCTGGCTCCCCGACCTGGACTCGAACCAGGGACCTGCGGATTAACAGTCCGTCGCTCTACCGACTGAGCTATCAGGGAATTGATGAGGCGGCTATACTACAGACTCTGTTTATTCGGGTCAATATATACCGCTGTGATAATTAAGTGGTTCAAGCGTTTTCTGGTTGCGGTAATGCTATTGGTGTTGCTGTCGACCACCGCAATTTATCTTACTCCTCTTGATGTTTACGTGCCGGAAGTTGAACAGGCATTAAGCGACAATTTCGGCGAACCGGTAAAGATCCAGCACCTGAGGCTGGAAGCTTTTCCGCTGCCCCATCTGACCCTGGAAGCGGTGACGATAGGGGATAAGTCGGATATCAAGTTGCAATCGGTCGGGATTTTTTTCGACCTGTCTACATTGTTGAAGGCGCAGCGTGTTATTCGCCGTCTGGTTTTTAATCAGGGAAGTATTACCCACGAGCAACTGGCGAAAATTCTGGTCTGGGTGCGGAGCAGCAGCCTGGGTGCGACCACGTTGCGGCTGAATGAACTGCGGTTCAATGACATTCGGGTGGTCATGCCGGGACTGACTCTGGAACCCGTAAGAGGACAAGTGTCCCTTACAGCAGATGGCAGCCTGAGCCGGGCTTGGGTAGTTCTGCCTGGCCAACACGGTGTTGCTCAGATTTATCCTCGGCCTGAAGGAGGCTTTCAAGTTGAAGTCGGCCTTCAGCATTGGTCGCTGCCCGGTTACCCGGATTGGGTGATGGATAACATGAATATGAACGGTGTTCTAGCGGGAGCGCAATTCAGGATCGATAAGTTTTCGGCTGAAATGTCTGGTACGCGGATCAATGG
>CAZMSI010000186.1:0-4117 GCA_964568895.1 uncultured Sideroxydans sp.
GGGACACCCTTCAACTTAGTAGAGATAACGCCCAGAGTCCGAAGCTGTCTCATCATGGAATGGATAGGGATACGAGAGACACCCGTGAGCATCTCACACTCGGAGTACTTTGCGCAGAACCACTCTCCCCATCCACTACCATCCAACTTACGAGAAGTACAATGGGCCTCCACCCACAACAACCAAGAGACAATCGAGGCCATCCGGCAGTCTCGGAAACCGATGATGAGGAAGGGGTGAAGGGAGAGACCGTGGGGAGAGTCCCCAACCCAAGTGATAGCCGCTTCGATATCATCCACACTGATAGTAGCCATAGAGCGGGAGAATGCGGCAGTGAACTTCTCGTATATCTCTCGCTCTGTTGTGGTCTCGGTGTAGTCCGAACGATTGGGAGGAAGTACACACTCACCCTTCTCACCCTTCTTCTCACCCTTCTTATTGTACTTGCGTTTGGGTGGATTCTTTTTTGGTCTTCCGGGGCGTTTGTGCAATTGTCTCCCATTATGTTTTGGGGACTTTCGGGGGACAGCGCGTGCTCTCTTCACTGTATACTCCTTTCACTGCAGTCTTCGCTTACATAGTCCTTGTAGGTCGTAACAAGGATGATAGTCTTAAATATATCTGCGAATTAAGTGAAAGTAAAGAATTTTTATCTTCAGCGATATCCGAGAAGTACATCTTGTTGCTTATAGATGTATAAAAATAAAACTTTACTTTTTAGTGTACATAAAGTATTATAATCCCTGGTATAATCAAGGCGTAAATGGCAGAGGGAGAAGTGAAGAGAGTACGTGAATACATACCAAACAAAGTCTTCAACTTGACCGAGAGACAGGTGGCAATGGCTGAAGCTCTTTCCCAATATCCCCAAGACTCCCGGAGAACAAGGCCAGTAGTAAAGTTGGCGCTGGAGACATCCATGCTTCTTACCAATGAGCAGAATATAACATTGTACATGATGAGGGATGAAGTCTTTGAGCTCGCCGACTACATAAGCAATGGGTGGGAGTACGTCCTGAAGACGACCGGGGAGCTGACTGGAATTGTCTGGACTCAGACCCTGGAGAAGTTTTGCCAAGAGATCGTGGCGGACCCAGCCGCAAATGTGAGAAGGGCTTGTGCCAGGGCCAACATAGATTTTATGACCGGAAAAGAACTCCCAAAGCGCAAAGATATCCAAAACCGCATTGCTGAGATCCGGGAAGAACGAAAGCAGCGCTTCGAGCTGCGCGCTGATAGAGTGTTGGAGAAAGTGTTAATGCTAAGCACGGCTTCTCTCCAGGACGTAATTGAGCGCACAGACGACAATGGCAATATTGTATTCAAGGACTTCTCCACTTTGAGCCCGGATGAAGTATACCCAATTCAACAAATTACGCGCACACGCAATGGCACAGGCAAATTCACCACCACCAGCTACAAGATCAAGCTCGAAGATCGAGGGAAGAACTTGGCACTGTTGATGAAGCATCTCGGATTGCTGGATGGGAATAGCTCCGACAATCCCGAAGAGACCGGAGCAGCTATCCGTAAGTGGGCAAGCAACGTTGAGGACTTTGTGCCTGGAGGGTCTTTATGAAATGGGATTGGGGAAGAGAGTTTGCTGACATCATCGAATACTTTGTAGAGTTGCGTGAAATGCGGAAATGCTACAAGAATATGTGGGAGTAAGTAATGTTTCCAGACCGGTGCGTAACTGAAGAGATTTGGGAGCAGAGACGTTTCGACCGCCAAACATATGTGGGAGTAAAGATGGCACCAACCAAAATACTACCGGGGCAGCTATGGATGGATGATAGCGGGTTGTGGGATGAGTACGATGGGGAGATGTTGTACTTGACCTGCTCGAAGGAGCCCGAAGGGCCATGGCTTTGTATGCGGTTTCAAGATTGGGATTTGGGCGCACAGAAAAGAGAATTCACGGCGCACGAGCTGAGAAGACTTAAATACATCGGGCAGCTGAAGGACTTGAGGAAGTAAAGATGCCAGCAGTACTTGTACGCACACCCAGGTGGACAAAGATTGTGGACCACCCGACACAGGTCAATGCCTGGAGAAGTCGGAGAAGGTTCAATGTTGTTCCTGCTGGCCGTCGAAGTGGAAAGACAGAAATCATCGGGAAGCGGAAGATGATCATGCGCTTCATGTTGTGCCATGATCCACAATATCCACAATTCTACTCTCCGTATCCTGACCCCAGGTTCTTTATCGCAGCCCCCACGAGGGACCAGGTGAAGCGCATCTACTGGAGTGACTTGAAGATGATGTTACCACCGGGCTTCCTCTCCCGGCCACCCAATGAGTCCAACTTGTACTTCACTGGGAAGAACGGCGCACAGCTTTGGCTATTGGGGCTGGATAAGCCCGAACGGGCTGAAGGGTCTCCTTGGGACTGGGGGCTGGTAGATGAGATTGCGAATGTGAAGCCAACTGCCTGGCCGGAGAACATACGACCGGCGCTGTCTGACCGTATGGGTGGGTGTGACTTTATTGGTGTGCCCGAAGGAAGGAATCATTATTATGACCTGTACGATGCTGCATGTTCGGATATGCTCAACCCCGAAGGTGAATGGGCTGCGTACACTTGGACTGCTGAGGAAGTACTCCCGCTTTATGGCCGGGCTTCGGAGATTGAGTCAGCGAAGAGAGATCTGGATCCACTGGTCTATGAGCAAGAGTACAAGGCTTCCTTCGTCAACTTTACCGGAGCAGCCTACTACAACTTCACCCGCAACGTCCACACAGGCCGCTTCCGACAATTCTACAATCCGAAGAAGCCCTTGATATTGGCTTTTGACTTCAATGTTTCTCCAGGCACAGCCTCCATTGGGCAGGAGATGGGTGCTGATGTATTCGACATTACCCCAGGGAAGACTGTCACTGTATGGATCGGCGAAGTCTTCATCAAGCGCTCCTCCAACACACAACTCGTTTGCCGTAAGATCATCCAAGACTGGGGTGACCACGAAGGGCTGGTCATTGCCTATGGCGATAGTACGGGTGGCGCAGAGGGCACAGCCAAGATCAAGGGAAGTGATTGGGACCTCATCAAGCAAACCCTCTTCCCTCAGTTCGGCGCAAGGCTCTACTTCAACGTTCCCAAGAAGAACCCCAGGGAGCGTCAGCGCATCAACGCAGTCAACTCCCGGCTCCTCTCCGCAGCTGGAGAAGTGAAGATGCTGGTAGATGGACATTACTGCCCCATGCTTGTGAAGGACTTTGAGGGCACACGTGTTATTGATGGTAGCGCCGGAGAGATCGACAAGAAGACTGACCCAATGCTCTCCCATTTGAGTGATGGTGTTGGATATTATGTTAACAAAGAGTACCCCATCATCAGCTACATCAGCAAGAGGGATGAGAATCCATACTCTTCTTCGGCTCCAGGCTCAGGAGAAGCCCCACCCAAGAGGGATACAATGAGAAAGGCAGCATAATGGCTCTCTTTATTCCAGGTATGAATCGCTTCCGCAAAGATGACCACAAGAAGGTCATCGTCACTGGCTGCGGCCGAAGTGGAACACTCTATATGAGCAAAGTACTTACTGCACTGGGATTTGATATTGGACACGAAGGCTTTATGGCGGATGGAGTCTCCAGCTGGTACATAGTGGAGCCCACGAGAGCCCAGGCAGTAAAAGATATGGTGCGGGGATGCGATGTAGTATTCATTCATATCATACGCAGCCCATTGGAAGTTATCTCCTCGATGATGCGCTGCGAGCTGATACGCACTCGCAGCTCTTTGGACTTCTTCGCCCGGACCAATCCTGAGTATAATGATTTGGAGCTGATTGAACGTTGTGCCCGGTATTGGGTCGAATGGAACAAGTTTGCAGCGTATCGCTTCTCTATGGATGTTAGGCTCCGGGTGGATGATATGCCCAAGGCTCTGGGTGAGCTGTGTGAAGTCTTCCTAAAGTGCGACATCGGCCCGGAAGCCCGGCGAAGTATTGATGAGATGGGGAAAACGTGCCATGCTCTGACCGATGACAGCAGGAACAGCTTAGTCAAGGCCCACGGAGAAGAGGTTTTGCGAACTGTATCCTTAGAAGAGTGTGGCGACGCAGCCAGAGATGTAATCAAGGTTGCGAAGGCTTTTCACTACACACTGTAA
>CAZMSI010000187.1:0-4035 GCA_964568895.1 uncultured Sideroxydans sp.
AAAGAGGCGCGCATTATAGCAAGTGCCTGCTACTCAATACAAATCTCGAGATTATCGATCAGGCGCGTAGTGCCCAGCCGCGCCGCCGCCAGCACCACCAGCTCGCGCTCTCCCGGCTGCGGCACCCCGAGTGTGGCCTGGGAACGCAGCGCCACATAATCAACCTGCCAGCCGCGTGTGCCCAAGCTTTGCACTGCCTGTCGCTCCAAAGCGGAGAAATCCGTTGCACCATCCAGCAGTGCCTGTTTCATTCCCATGAGCGTTCGATACAAAAAAGCCGCTTCGGTTCGTTCCACCGTGCCAAGGTACTGATTGCGCGAAGATAAGGCCAGCCCATCCGCCGCACGCACCGTCTCGCCGCCGACGATCTCGAGCGGCAGGTTGAGCTGCCGCGCCATCTCGCGCACCAGGTGCAGTTGCTGGTAATCCTTCTTGCCGAACACCGCCAACTGCGGCTGCACGATATTGAACAGTTTCAGCACCACCGTCGCCATGCCGCGAAAATGGCCTGGACGCGCCGCACCATCAAGTTCATCGGCTATCGCCGGCAGCTCGACGAACACCTCCTGCGCCACCGGATACATCTCGTTTATCGCCGGCGCGAACACCAGGTCCGCCAACCCCTCCAGACTGGCGCAATCCGCTTCCAGCGTGCGCGGATACTGCTCCAGGTCCTCGCCGGGAGCGAACTGCAGCGGATTGACGAAAATGCTCACCACCACACAATTGTTATGCTGGCGCGCGATGCGCACCAGTTCGAGATGCCCCTCGTGCAGATTGCCCATGGTCGGCACGAAGGCGATGCCGGGCTTGCCGTGCAGGCGTTCGCGCAGCGCAGCGACCGAGGAAATGATTTCCATTAGGGCGTGTTAACACTCATTTCGCATCTGCGACGGGGGCGGTTTGGGATGCCATCCGCGAAGCAAGATGCGCCGTAGTGCAAGCCACTACAAGCGGCTTGCGACAAAGGAGGGCGCCCAAACCGCCCCCGTCCCGAAGGGTTGCTGCGAAAAGACAGCAACTGCTGTGTTACTCGTCTTGCCGATGGGATAGCCATCGGCTGCAACTCGTGCCTTGCATTTGCCACCTTTTCGCAACAACGCAGTTGTGAAATGAGTGTTAACACGCCCTAAAAACCGTGTTCAGCAGCAGGGAACGCGCCGGACTTTACCTCGGCCGCATAGTGCGCCACCGCATCGGCAATCGAAGCCGCACCCTGCATGTAATTCTTCACGAAGCGCGGCTTCTTGCCGGGATAGATGTCCAGCATGTCGTGCAGCACCAGCACCTGCCCGGAACAGCCCGCGCCGGCACCGATACCGATGGTGGGAATGGAAACATTGGCGGTGATCTCCTCGGCCAGCAGCGCGGGAATGGCCTCCAGCAGCAACATGCCGGCGCCCGCCTGTTCCAGCGCGACGGCATCCTGCAACATGCGCTGCGCATCTGCGCTGTCCTTGCCCTGCACGCGGTAGCCGCCCAACTGGTGCACCGACTGCGGCGTCAGCCCGATGTGGGCGCACACCGGGATGCCGCGTTGCGTGAGGAAAGCGATGGTGTCGACCATCACCGCACCGCCTTCGAGCTTGACCATCTGCGCGCCCGCCTCCATCAGTTGCACGGCATGAGCGAAAGTCTCGCGCGGGCCGACCTGCGAGGTGCCGAACGGCATGTCGGTCATGATGAATGCCTGCCGCGATCCGCGCACCACGCAGGCCGTGTGGTAAACCATGTCATCCATACTTACCGGCAGCGTGGTCTCGTGCCCCTGCAGCACCATGCCCAGCGAATCGCCGACCAGCAACATGTCGATACCGTTCGCCTCGAGCAGCGTGGCAAAGCTCGCGTCGTAGCAGGTCAGCACGGCGATCTTTTCGCCCTTGCCGCGCATCGCCTGCAAATCGCTCAACGTCGTTCTCATGATGTGCACCCCGTATGCGTTCAGGCTATCTTAGCGCGCATGGCAAGCCCTAAGCGCCCATGCTGAAGAATTCCCTGGCCCCGCGCATGCCCTCGATGCGCTGCAGCAACAGCGCAAAGTCGTCTGCATTATCCACGAAGTTCAGGTTATCGCTGTTTACGATGAGCACCGGCGCCTCGTCGTAATGATAAAAGAAATCGCTGTAGCCCTGCGCCAGACGCGCCAGATAGCTGTCTGAAATCGGCCGCTCGTAATCGACTGCACGCCGCCGCACGCGCTCCACCAGCGTTTCCGGCGAGGCCTGCAGATAGATCACCAGATCCGGTGCCGGAGCCTGCGGCGCCAGATTGTTGTAGATGTTCTGGTACAGCGCGAACTCGTCGTCGCGCAGGTTGAGCCGCGCGAACAGCATGTCCTTGTCGAACAGGTAATCCGCGACCGTGCTGGCGCGGAACAGGTCCATCTGTGCCAGTTCGCTCACCTCGTTGATGCGCTGGAACAGGAAAAACAACTGGGTGGGCAGGGCATGGCGTACCGGATCTTCATAGAAACGCGCGAGGAAGGGATTGTCTTCCGGCTTTTCCAGCATCGCGCTGGCATTGGCGTGTTCGGCCAGGCGGCGCGCCAGGCTGGTCTTGCCGACGCCGATCGGACCTTCGACCACCACGTAACGATATTTATCAAACAACATCGGCGACTCGCTCCAATTGCTGATCTGCACATTGCCGCAACGCCTCCGCCGCGGAGCCGATGTCGGGAATCTCGCAATCCGGCGCAATTTCCAATAGCGGTTGCAGCACGAAGGCACGCAGGTGCATTTGCGGGTGCGGCACGGTCAATCCGTGTTCGTGATGCTGCAAATCCCCATACAGGAGTATATCCAGATCAAGCGTGCGCGGCGCATTGCGGAATTCACGGGTGCGGCCGCATTCATGTTCCAGTTCGAGCAGCGCATCCAGTAATTCGCGCGGCGCCAGCCCGGTTTCGATCCGGGCCACGGCATTGAAGAAATCCGGCTGTTCCAGATAGCCCACCGGCGCGCTACGGTACAGCGAGGAATGCGCCAGCAGCCGACTCTGCGGCAAATCCTCCAGCGCCTGCAGGGCGCGCAGCACCTGCTTCTGCGGGTCTTCCAGATTGCTGCCCAGACCGATGAACGCGACCTGCCGCCCCATATCAGTCTATCGACAGTTCTGACTGCTCGCCAGCGGACTCAGCCTTGGCTACCGGCTTCCTGCGCCGGCGACGCCGCTTTCTGGCTGGACCGCTGCTGTCCGGCAGCAACATCTCGGCACGGCGCTCATCGTCCGCATCCTGGAATTCGTCCCACCACAGTCCCAATTGCGGGTCCGTCTCACCGCTCTCGCAGCGCAACAGCATGAAATCGTAGGCGGCGCGAAACCGCGGCAACGTCAGCAAGCGGAACGGACGCTGCCCGCCGCGCTGCTCGAAGCGCGGCTGCAGCAGCCACATTTCTTTCATCACCGCATCGTAGCGGCGCGGGATGGCCAGCTGTTCGCGCTGCCGGTCCAGCACTTCGTCCATCGCCGCATGCAGCGCCGGTATCGGCTTTTCACCCGCCTCCTGGCGTTGCTTCCAGGCCGCCAGCACCTCATGCCACAGCAACGCGGCAAACAGGAAGGCGGGCGACACCGGCTTGTTCTCGCGTATGCGCCGGTCGGTGTTCTGCAGCGCCAGCATCACGAACTTCTCGCCCATAGGCTGTTCCAGGATCATGTCCAGCATCGGCAGCAGGCCGTGATGCAAGTGCATTGCGCGCAGCTTCTTGATGCACTCCACCGTATGGCCGGACAGCAGCAGCTTGAGCATCTCGTCCAGCAGGCGCGCCTGCGGTACGTTGCCGAGCAGTTCCTTCATGCCGGTGATGGGCGCGGCGGTGGCGGCATCCAGCTTCATGCCGAGCTTGGCCGACAAACGCACCGCGCGCAGCATGCGCACCGGGTCTTCGCGGTAACGCACCGCCGGGTCGCCGATCATGCGCAGGGTGTTGGCGCGAATGTCGGCATAGCCGTCGTGGTAGTCGAAAATCTCCTGCGTGGCCGGATCGTAGAACAGCGCATTGGCGGTGAAATCGCGCCGCGCCGCATCCTGCT
>CAZMSI010000188.1:0-3472 GCA_964568895.1 uncultured Sideroxydans sp.
ATATTTGTTGTCTGCCATGTTCTTTCTCAAACCATTTTCTTGCCTGCTCGACGTCGAGCGCTATCTGTTGCGTCAAACTCTGCAAATCGGGGAATTTCGCCTCGTCGCGCAACTTGTGCAAAAACTCGACGTGCAGGTGCTTGCCGTAAATATCCTGCTCGAAGTCGAGCAGATGCACTTCCAGCACCGGCCTGCCGTTCGCCGCGACTGTCGGCCGCACGCCCAGGCTGGCCGCGCCGCGCTGCCAGTCACCGTACTCGATGCAGGCACGCACCACGAAGATGCCGGCAACCGGCGGACGGTTGTGGCGCAACTGGATGTTGGCGGTAGGAAAGCCGAGCCGGCGTCCCGTCTTGTTGCCGTGTTCGACATGGCCGCTGATGCTGTAGGCACGGCCCAGGTATTGCTCGGCAACATGCAGTTTGCCGTGTGCCAGCGCGTCGCGCACTGCGGTGCTGGAAATGCGCACGTCATGATGTAACACGCTGTGCATGGCTTCCACCTCGAAACCGTGCTGGCTGCCGAATTTTTCCATCAACGCAAAATCGCCACTGCGTCCGCTGCCGAAGCGGAAATCGTCACCGATCAGCACATACTTCGCCGCCAGCTTTTCATGCAGCGCATGAATGAAATCTTCCGCCGGCATTTGCGCAAAAGCCCTGGTAAAGCGGCATACCTGCACCCGGTCCAGGCCCAACTCGCGGAACAATTCCACCTTTTCGCGCAGGCTGGTCAAACGGGTCGGCGCCTGTTGCGGGGTGAAAAATTCGCGTGGGTGCGGCTCGAAAATCATCACCGCCGTTTCCAGGCCGCGCGCCTGTGCGGCCTGCCGCAACTGTTGCAGCAAGGCCTGGTGGCCAAGATGTACGCCATCGAAATTTCCGATGGTGAGCGCCAACGGCTTCTGGTCCGGAGAATTGAGTCCGCGCAGGATTAACATAAGGGCGCGAATTATACCGCGATTCCACGCCCGCTTCATTGCCGCGAGCGGGTCGAACGGCAGAAAAAGTCTTAGTGCGCCTGAAACAAAAACCGGGACAAAAGCCCCGGCCGCATCATGGAAAATACCGGCCCTATTTCAGATCGAGCACATCCTGCATGTCATACAGCCCGGCACCGTTATCCTTCAGGAAGCGCGCGGCACGCAGCGCACCGAGCGCAAAGGTGGCACGGCTGCTGGCCTTGTGGGTGATCTCGATACGTTCGCCGATGCCGGCAAACATCACGGTGTGCTCGCCCACGATGTCGCCGCCGCGCACCGTGGCGAAGCCTATGGTGGAAGGGTCACGTTCGCCGGTGACGCCTTCGCGGCCATACACCGCGCACTGTTCAAGGTCGCGCCCCAGGGTACGCGCAACCACCTCGCCCATGCCCAGCGCGGTACCGGAAGGCGCATCCACCTTGTGGCGATGGTGCGCCTCAACGATCTCGATGTCGTAGCCATGGCTCAGAACCCTGGCCGCCGTTTCCAGCAGTTTGAAGGTCAGGTTCACGCCGACACTCATGTTGGGCGCGAACACGATGCCGATGTGCTGCGCCGCCGCGCCCAGTTCCGCCTTCTGCTGCGCGGAAAGCCCGGTAGTGCCGATCACCATGTTCACACCGAGTTCGCGGCAGATAGCGAGATAATGCATAGTGCCTTCCGGCCGGGTGAAATCGATCAGCACGTCCGCGCCCTGCAGCGCGGCCGCCACGTCGGCGGTAATTTTCACGCCGCAACCCGCACCGACCAGTTCGCCCGCATCCCTGCCGAGCTGCGTGCTGGCATCATGCTCCAGCGCCGCATGCAGCGCCAGATCGTCGGATTGCAGCACCCCCTCCAGTAGCGCCTTGCCCATGCGCCCGGAACAGCCGGCAATCGCTACTTTGATCTTGCTCATTACTGCGTTCCCGTGTCGGTTGCAGGTTCGGCGTCAGGTTGCTGCTCCGCCGGCGCGAGCGGTGTTGCCTGCAGCGGCGCATCGCTTACTTTGCCGTTGTCGTCGATGCGCACCAATACATCATTTTCGAAATACAGCGTCAGCCGGCTATGCTCCACCAGCTTGCCCTGATGCGAAAAGCTGTAGTAGTAATCCCAACGGTTTGCATGGAACGGATCCTTGATCAGCGGCGTGCCAAGCAGGCGGTGCACCTGATCGCGCGTCATGCCGAACTGCAGGCGCGCGCGCATTTCCGGTGTCACGGCGTTGCCCTGCCGGACGTCCATCTTGTATGGCTCCAGCAGCGTCGGAATCCTGCTGGTGGACATATTGCTGCACGACGCAAGCAGCACGGAAATGACGATCAATCTAAAACGCATAGTGGCAACCTTGTCAGAAAGACTCTCTAAGTAATTTCGTGAAAACCGGAGAATGATACATCAAGCGGCGGCCCCGAGCATTTCCGCGGCATGTTTGCGCGTAGTCTCGGTAATCTTGACGCCGCCCAGCATGCGCGCAATCTCTTCCACCCGTTCCTCTGCCTGAAGCACGCGGATGCTGCTCAGCGTCACGCCATCGTGCACCGTCTTGCTCACCTGCCATTGCGCATCCGCAGCAGCGGCGACCTGCGGCAAATGGGTGACGCACATCACCTGATGGCGCTTGCCCAGTTTGCCCAGCAGGTTGCCGACGATCTCCGCCACCCGCCCGCCAATGCCGCTGTCCACCTCGTCGAAAATCAGCGTCGGCACGGTGGCCGCCTGGCTGGCCGCCACCTGGATCGCCAGGCTGATGCGCGACAACTCGCCGCCGGACGCCACTTTCGCCAGGCTCTGCTGCGGCGTACCGGGATTGGTTGCGACACGGAACTCGACCGCTTCCAGACCGTGGCCATTGCCTTCCGCCAATGGCGTCAGCACCACGGCAAAACTGCCACCAGCCATCGCCAGCGTCTGCATCGACGCGGTGATTTCCTGCGACAGTTTCTGCGCGGCCTTGTTGCGTACCGCACTCAGTTTGTTCGCAGCCGCCAGATATTTCCCCCGCGCCGCGTTCTCCTGCCGCGCCAGTTCCGCCAGGTCGGTATCGCCGCCCAGTTCGGCCAGACGGCCGGCAATGCGTTCCAGCACCTGCGGCAGTTCTTCCGGCGATACGCGGTATTTGCGCGCGGCATCGACCACGGCCGCGATACGGCTCTCCTGCTCGCGCAGTTTTTCCGGGTCGGCGTCCAGCTTCTCCTGGTAATGGCGCAGCGCGTACACCGCTTCCTGCAATTCGTTCTGCGCACTCTCCAGCATGGTCAGCGTATCCTGCAAGCCGGCATCGAAGGTCACGCCTTCGCGCAGCCGTGCCAGCAATACGTTGAGCTGCGCCAGGCAGGCGGTATCGGCCTCGTCCAGCACCTCCACGCCAAGCTGCGCGGTCTCCAGCAGGCCGGCGGCATGTGACAGCCGCGCGTGCTCGGCCTGCAGCTCGCCCCATTCCTGCGCATTGAAATTCAGCGTTCCCAGTTCGCGCTGCTGGAACTGCAGCAGATCGCGCTCGGCAGCCAC
>CAZMSI010000188.1:3482-4004 GCA_964568895.1 uncultured Sideroxydans sp.
TCGGCATTCCGTTCCAGTTCCGTGCGGCGACGGTGCAGCGCCTGCCAATCGCGAAACAGCAGGCCGACCGCTTCGGCATCGCGCAGCAGACCGGCATAACCGTCGAGCAGGTCGCGCTGCGCGCCGGAACGCAGCAGCGACTGATGCGCATTCTGGCCATGGATGTCCAGCAGATGATCGCCCGCCTCGCGCAACTGCTGCATGGTGGCACTGCGTCCGTTGATGAAGCCGCGCGAACGGCCGCCGCTATCGAGTACCCGGCGCAGCAGGCAGACACCCTCGTCGCCTTCCAGTTCCTGCTCGCGCAGCCAGTCCTGTAATTTGGGAAGGTCGGAAATATCGAATTCCGCACTGACTTCGGCGCGCCCGCAACCGCTGCGCACCATGGCGACATCGCCACGCTCGCCCAGCGACAGCGACAGCGCATCGATCAGGATGGACTTGCCGGCGCCGGTCTCGCCGGTCAGCGCGGTGAAACCGGCAGTGAAATCGAGTTCGAGGGAATCGACGATAACGAAATCG
>CAZMSI010000189.1:0-3985 GCA_964568895.1 uncultured Sideroxydans sp.
CATCTGGCAGCTCAGTCCCAGCCCGATATTTTAATCACCGTGGACAACGGCATCGCCAGCGTGGACGGCGTGGCCGAGGCCAACCGCCTGGGCATGCAGGTACTGGTCACCGACCATCACCTGCCCGGCGATGAATTGCCGGATGCGCTGTGCATCGTCAACCCCAATCAGCCCGGCTGCGAATTCCCCAGCAAGAATCTGGCCGGCGTGGGGGTGATGTTCTACGTGTTGCTGGCGCTGCGCGCTGAACTGCGCGAACGCGGTGCCTTTGCCGACAAGGCCGAGCCCAACCTTGCCACGCTGCTCGACCTGGTCGCGCTAGGCACCGTGGCCGACGTGGTCAAACTGGACGACAACAACCGCATCCTGGTGCACCAGGGCTTGCAGCGCATTCGTGCCGGACGGGCCTGTGCCGGCATCAATGCACTGCTGCAGATCGCGCGCAAATCCCCGGCCCAGGCCACCACCTATGAACTCGGCTTCATCGTCGGCCCGCGCCTGAATGCTGCCGGGCGGTTGGAAGACATGAATCTGGGCATCCGCTGCCTGCTCACCGACAATGCCGCCGAGGCCACACAGCTCGCCGCACAACTCGATGAACTCAACCGCGCACGGCGCGATATCGAGGCCGACATGCAGCAAGCAGCACTGGCCGCGCTGGAGCAGACCGACCCCACAGATGGATATTCCCTCGCGCTGTTCGACGAAAGCTGGCATCAAGGCGTGATCGGCATCCTCGCCTCACGCCTGAAAGACAAGTTCCATCGCCCGGTGATCGCCTTTGCCCGTGCCTCCGATGGACAACTGAAAGGTTCCGGACGCAGTATCGCCGGCCTGCACCTGCGCGATGCGCTCGACCTGGTTGCCAAGCGCCATCCTCACCTGCTGCAGAAATTCGGCGGCCACGCCATGGCGGCAGGACTCAGCATCCGCGCACAGCATTTCGAGGAATTCCAGAGCGCTTTTGAAACCGTTGCGCAGGAATTGCTGTCCCCCGCCGACCTGACCCGAACCCTGGAAACCGATGGCACGCTTGATGCACCGGACTTTTCACTGGAGGTAGCAGAGGCGCTGGAGCGCCAGGTATGGGGCCAGGGGTTCCCGCAACCGCTGTTCGAAGGCGAGTTCACCGTGCAGTCGCAGCGCGTCGTAGGTGAAAAACACTTGAAATTGAAGCTCGCAGCAGCCGACAGCTCCTTCGATGCCATCCATTTTTTCAGCACCGAACCCATGCCACCCGGCATCCGTGCGGTATACAGCCTGAATACCAATACCTACAATGGCAGCGTAAGCCTGCAACTTATTGTTCGTCACTGGCAGGAGGCATAAGTGGATTTTTCACTGTTCGAAAACAATGGCGTCGAATTCCTGCCTCAGTTCCTGACCAGCCTTGCCATCGGCCTGCTGATCGGCCTGGAACGCGAGCGCACCCCTTCGGCCAAGGCTGGCCTGCGCACCTTTACCCTGGTAGCGCTGCTCGGCACGCTGGCCGCGATGCTCTCGGAAAAAATCGAGCTACCCTGGCTGGTCGTTGCCGGCTGGGTCATCGTCGGCGCCATGATCATTGCCGCCTACATCAACAGCCCCGCCGAGGAAAACGATCCTGGTACCACTACGGTTGCTGCGCTGCTGGTGTGCTATGGCCTGGGGGCACTAGTCTGGTACGACCAGGCCACGCTGGCGATCATGCTGGCCGTGGGCACCACCACCCTGCTCTATTTCAAGCCGGAATTACGCGGCATGACCCAGCGACTGACCCGCCGCGACCTGGTGTCCATCCTGCAGTTTGCAGTACTGACTTTCGTCATCCTGCCTATCCTGCCGGATCGCAGCTATGGCCCGTATGGCGCTTTCAACCCACACCAGGCCTGGGTAATGGTGGTACTGATCTCCGGACTGAGCCTGGCCGGCTACGTCGCCCTGCACCTGATCAAGCACCGCTATGGCGCACCGCTGCTCGGCGTATTCGGCGGACTCGTGTCAAGCACGGCCACTTCACTGCTCTATGCACGCTACTACAAGAAAAATTCGGACATGCTACGCCTGTCCGCAGTAGTTATTCTGATCGCCAACCTGGTAGTGCTGATCCGTCTGGCAGTAGAAAGCGCAATCGTATCGCCCCAGATCATTCCGCATTTGCTGCCCGTACTGGCCAGCGGACTGGTGTTCGGGCTGGCGGGCACCATGATCCGCTGGAGCAAGCTGCAAACTTCCGGAGAACTGCCGCTGCCGCAGACCACCAATCCGACCGAACTGCATGCCGCCCTCGGCTTCGGCCTGCTGTATGCGGTGGTGTTACTGTGTTCGGCCTGGCTGTCTGACATCGCCGGCAGCAAGGGGCTGTACGCAGTAGCGCTGGCTTCCGGACTGACCGACGTCGATGCCATCACCCTGTCCAGCCTGCACCTGCTGGACCTGGGCCGGCTCAGCGAACCACATGTCGTTACCAGCATTTCCCTGGCCTACCTTTCCAACCTGACGTTCAAATTCGGCCTGGTGCTGTTCGTCGGCGGCAAGGCCCTGGCCAAAAGCGTTGCTGTCGGCTTTACCGCGATGGCCGTCGGGATCAGTATCGGCCTGCTGTTCTTTTGACCCCTCCGCTTCGGGTATAATTGCGCCCTTTCAGAATTCAGCGATTGACAGCCATGGAAGCCGAACAACTCAACGCCATCTCCAACAAACTCGAAGACCTGCGCAGCCGCGCCAACGAACTGCGGAGGTATCTTTGACTACGACGGCAAGCAGGAACGTTTAGCCGAAGTCGTCGCCCTCGCCGAAGACCCCGCCGTCTGGGAGGACAATAAGCGCGCCCAGGAACTCGGGCGCGAGCGCAAACTGCTGGAAGGTGTGGTACTTACCCTGGCCGAAATCGGCCAGGGGCTTGATGACTCCATCGAACTGTTCGAAATGGCCGAGGCCGAGAACGACGAGGCCAGCCTGCTCAGCATCTCCGACGACGCCAATCGAATAGAGCGGCAGGTCGAGGAACTCGAATTCCGCCGCATGTTCGCCGGCGAACTCGACGCCAACAACTGTTTCATCGACATCCAGGCAGGCAGCGGCGGCACCGAGGCGCAGGACTGGGCAGCAATGCTGCTGCGCATGTATTTGCGCTACTGCGAACGCAAGGGCTTCAGCGTCGAAGTGCTGGAAGAATCCGAAGGCGAGGTCGCAGGTATCAAGGGCGCCTCGATCAAGGTCAGCGGGGAATATGCCTACGGCCACCTGCGCACCGAGACTGGCGTACACCGGCTGGTGCGCAAATCGCCGTTCGATTCCGGCAATCGTCGCCACACATCGTTCTCCAGTGTGTTCGTTTACCCCGAGGTGGATGAGTCGATCGAAGTCGACATCAACCCGGCCGACCTGCGCATCGACACCTATCGCGCAAGCGGTGCCGGCGGCCAGCACATCAACAAGACCGATTCGGCAGTGCGTATCACCCACCTGCCGACCAACATCGTGGTGCAGTGCCAAAATGATCGCTCGCAGCACCGCAACCGCGCCGAAGCGATGGCGATGCTAAAATCGAAACTTTATGAGGTAGAACTGCGCAAGCGCCAGTCCGAACAACAGGCGCTGGAAGACTCCAAGACCGACATCGGCTGGGGCCACCAGATTCGCAGCTATGTACTCGACCAGTCGCGCATCAAGGATCTGCGCACTAATTACGAAGTCGGCAACACCCAGGCGGTACTCGACGGCGACCTGGACGATTTCATTGCAGCCAGCCTGAAACAGGGCGTTTAACCCAGAGATTTTCAATGACCAACGAACAGACACCGCAACAGGACGACAACCAGATCATCGCCGCCCGCCGCGCCAAGCTGAAGGCGATCCGCGAACAGGGCGTGGCCTTCCCCAACGATTTCGAGCGCAAGGACATGGCTGCCGCGCTGCATGCCGAGCATGGCGAGAAAAGCCATGACGAACTGGAAGCCGCGCAAATTCCGGTCGCTGTGGCCGGACGCATGATGCTGAAGCG
>CAZMSI010000190.1:0-3981 GCA_964568895.1 uncultured Sideroxydans sp.
AAATTCTCCGGGATAACCGATGGCGTAAATCTCATGCTCGCGCACATGCTTGTCGGTACGCGACCCCTCATAGTGGAACATGCCGGCATATTCCGACGACAGGCGCGAAACCGCATCGTAATAGGACCGTGAGACCAGTATCTGGCCGGGATCGGCAAACCCCATGATGCGCTGCGCGACGTTGATGCCGTCGCCAACGATATTGGGCTGGCCGTTGATATCCTTGACCAGACGCACCGGACCGAGGTTGATACCCATGCGCACCAGTAATGGGGGATCCATGTGGGCCTCTGCGCCGCGCAACGATTCGCGCATGACGAGTGCGACCTGAAGCGCATCCTCGATGTCGCCGATGAAGCTCAATGCCGCACCGTCTCCGGTATCCAGAATGATGCGATCATCCAGCGGCACATCCCGGATCGCCAGCGACAGGAAAGCGTTGAAGCGCTCCTTCAGGGAGATTTGCCCCGAAACAGACTTCTTGGAATATTCCACCACGTCCAGGAACAGCACACTGCACATTATGGTTTTGCTACGCTCTTCCATTCGACCCCAATATTGATAACGTAAGTAAACTCAGCCAGGCTGATTATCGCGTATTGTCCAATAGTTAAAAATTTTTCCTGCCCTTGCCCCGCCAATTCTAATTGATAGCTAAAGCAAGCGGCCAGTTAAGTTTTATTATGGCGTCTACCGGCCCGGCCCGAAGCTTGCCCACTCCCGGCACGCCCCGCTCGCAACGGTGGCGTTTTCGGGCGGGAATTTTCCAGGCCAGCCCATTCCAGCACCTGCCTGATCTCGCCATCACCCAGTTCGGCCATCATGCCGCGCTTCAACCGTGGCGGCAGGTTGATGATACCGAAACGCACGCGCATCAACCGGCTTACCGGAAGACTCAGCGCCTCGAAAGTGCGGCGCACCACGCGGTTGCGCCCCTCCCTGACCACCAGTCGGTACCAGTGATTGAAACCCTCGCCGCCCTCGTCGGTCAGCTTCTCGAATTTTACCGGACCATCGTCCAGTTCTATGCCCTGCTTCACCATCTGCCGCATCTGCTCCGGCGCCAGCTCGCCCTGCACACGCACTGCGTATTCGCGCTCCACCTCGAAGCGCGGATGCATCAGGTGGTTGGCCAGCTCGCCTGAAGTGGTGAAAATCAGCAGGCCGCTGGTGTTGAAATCCAGCCGCCCGACGGCTATCCATTTCTGCCCCTTCAGTCGCGGCAATTTGTCGAACACGCTGGCGCGCTTCTCCGGATCATCGCGACTGACAATCTCGCCTTCCTGCTTATGATAAAGCAGGATGCGCGTCGTGTTTTCCTCCGGCGCCTTGACGCGAATGGTACGCCTGTCGACACGCACCACATCGCCCTCGACCACGCGCATGCCCAGCGTCGCTACTTCGCCATTCACTATCACGCGCCCGGCGGCGATCCATTCCTCCATCTCGCGGCGTGAGCCAACGCCCGCCTGCGCCAACACCTTCTGCAACCGCTCACCCTGTTGTTCCGCCATACCTCAATATCTCTTAATCAGCCACAGATGAACACGGATTTACACAGATAAAACCACCCCTCGCCCCAAAAGAGCGGGGAATTCCGAGTGTTTTTATATCCGTGACCATCCGTGTCGATCCGTGGCTAAAAGATTCCTGAAGTCTCATGTCCTGACTTCCCGCCGCTCCAGCACCGCCTGCGCCAAGGTGCCGCTATCCACATGTTCCAGTTCGCCGCCCACCGGCAGGCCGCGCGCAATGCGCGAAACCTTGACGCCCTGCGCATTGAGCAGCGTGGCCAGGTAATGCGCAGTGGCATCTCCCTCCACCGTGAAATTGGTGGCGAGGATCACCTCGCACGGCTGCTCCTGCACGCGGGCCAGCAGGCGTTCCAGCGGCAGTTCGCGCGCACCGATACCGTCCAGCGGCGACAACCGCCCCATCAATACAAAATACATGCCGCGATAGCACTGTGCCTGCTCCATCATCAGCAGGTCCGCCGGCATTTCCACCACGCACAGCAGCGCAGGGTCGCGCTGCGAGGAACGACACATCGCACAAACTTCCTGCTCGGAAAAATTGTTGCATTTGGCGCAATGATGAATATGTTCCACCGCATGCCCCAGCGCCTGCGCCAACTGCAGCGCGCCCGGCTTGTCGCGCTGCAGCAGGTGGTAGGCCATGCGCTGCGCGGATTTCGGCCCGACGCCCGGCAGGCAGCGCAGGGCTTCGATCAGGGCTTCCAGGCTGGAAGGCGTATTCATTAATATCCCAAAAACAATCTAGCCACGGATTAACACAGATTTACACGGATAAAACCCGATTAATGTGTACACACCCGTATTTATCCGATTCTTCATCCGTGGTTATCCGTGTTTCATCCGTGGCCAAATCTGCCTTTAGAACGGCAGGTTCATTCCGGGCGGCAGTTTCATACCCGCGGTGGAGCCGCTCATTTTCTGCTGGGTTATGGCGGCAGCCTGCTTTACCGCATCGTTCATTGCCGCCACGATCAGGTCTTCCAGCATATCCTTGTCGTCCGACAGCAGGCTGTCGTCCAGTTGCACGCGGCGCACCTCGTGGTTGCAAGTCATGCTCACCTTGACCATGCCGGACCCTGCCTGGCCCTCGACCTCTATGCTGGCCAGCTCCTCCTGTGCCTTCTTCATGTTGTCCTGCATTTGCTGGGCCTGTTTCATCAGCCCTGCAATTCCGCCTTTCATCATCTCTGCTTTCCTTTCGTTAAACCGGTTTGATCGAATCTTCGACCAGTTGCGCACCCAGTTCGGCCTGCACCTCGCGCACAAAGGCATCCTGTTTGATCGCTGCCACCGCTTCCTGCTGGCGCGACGTTTTTTCGCGTTGTTCGACCGCCGCAGGCGTGGCGGCACCTGCTGTTCCCAGCGTCACCACCAGCTTCACCGGCCGGGCGAAATAATCGCTCAGCGCAGCCTGCAGTTTTGCATGCGCCATTTTGCTGTTCAGCAATTTGTGTTCCGGCGCGAGATTCAATTTCAGTCGCTCGTCAGCAAAACTTTCCAGCGTACAGTTTTTGGCCAGCTCCTTCGCCGTCCCCTGCACGCTCAACTGCCCGAGCAGAGATGGCCAGTCGAGTTCGGCAGCGCCAGCCACAACCGGCTGCGACTCCTGCGCCGCCGGCGGTGCAGGTTGCCGTACCGCAGTTGTTGGCGTCGTGGTCGTGGCCTGTTGTACTGCAGCAGGGGCAGCGTTCGTGATCTGCGGCCGCGCCGTGGGCGCCCGAGTGCCCGCCGGCATGAATGCCAGCATGCGCAGCAGCGTCATGGTGAACCCGGCATACTCATCCGGTGCCAGCGCAATCTCGTTGCGTCCGTGGATCACGATCTGGTAGAACAATTGCGACTCTTCTGCACTGAAACGGTGCGCCAGTTGCAGCAGACGTTCGCGTTCCGGCTCATCTTCAGCGATCGCCTGCGGCACGGTCTGCGCCAGCGCGATGCGGTGCAACAAGGTCGCCAGTTCCTGCAGCGCCGCCTCGAAATCCATACTGCGCGACTGCATATTATCGGCGACTGCCAGCAGCGCCGGTCCATCGTGCGCCAGCAGTGCATCCAGCACCTCAAACAGGTAACTCTGGTCGATTGCACCGAGCATGGTGCGCACCGTCGCCTCTTCCACCTGGTTCTGCGAATAGGCAATGGCCTGGTCCAGCAAGCTCAGTGCATCGCGCATGCTGCCCTGTGCCACGCGCGCCAGCAGCACCAGCGCGCCGTGCTCGAATGGAATACCTTCCTGCTCCAGTACCTGCTGCAGATGTTCGAGGATCAATCCCGGCGGCAATTGCTTCAGGTTGAACTGCAGGCAGCGCGACAGCACGGTGACCGGGATTTTCTGCGGATCGGTGGTAGCGAGGATGAACTTGACGTGCGCGGGCGGCTCTTCCAGCGTTTTCAGCATGGCGTTGAATGCCGATTTCGACAGCATGTGCACTTCGTCGATGATGTATAC
>CAZMSI010000191.1:0-2292 GCA_964568895.1 uncultured Sideroxydans sp.
ATGTCGGAAGCCTGGATGCCTTTCCAGCCGGCGATGGAAGAACCGTCGAACGCATGGCCTTCTTCGAACTTTTCCGCGCCGAAAGCCTTTACCGGCACAGAAACGTGCTGTTCCTTGCCGCGGGTGTCAGTAAACCGAAAATCGACGAATTTAACATCGTTTTCCTTGACCATTTTGACTACGTCTGCTGCCGATTTCGACATAACTCTCTCCTAAGCTTTAACGAGTAACAAAAATAGAACCAATCCCAGAAATACTGCTAGAACTTAGCATGAAGCGTGCCATGCTTGTCCAAGGCTGCAACTTGGCATTCTGCCACAAGCTGAGTGGTGAAGTGGCAAAAATCAGTGCTCACCAATAGTGCGCATGAAAAATTTCACGCACTATTGTTGTGCATCAGTCCGGTGCAATTGAATGGAACGGAAAAACCGGTCGTCGGCCACAAGCTGTGCACATTTGGCGCGCAGGTTTTCAATTTTCGCCGGCTCAATATCATCCGCAAGGAATAACTCGGCCTCTATCTTGCCGTCCAGATAATGCAGGACGGCGTAATAGCCCGGCGGCAGGGCGCTACCCAGACGCTGTTCCAGATGTTTGATCAATATTGCCCGGCTGGGCAGGCCGGCGTTGGTCTTGGCCAGCAAATCGTCTTCCGGATCGATATGTATCATCACGTCCATGACATGGTGCTGCTTCAGCACGGCCCAGCGCGCCGCCTCGGCAATATAGTGGCCTTCGGACACGCTGATTTTCGGGTCGACCATGATGTGCGCATCCACCAGCGCGTTATCCGCCATCTTGCGCGTGCGCAGTTCGTGCAATCCGCGCACGCCCGGCGTGGCCAGCAGCGAGGCGCGAATGGCGGCCACCTCTTCTTCGGACAGGCCGGTATCCACCAGCTCGGCCAGCGCCTCCAGCGCAAACTTGCCGCCCATGTGCGCAATGATCATGCCCACCACCGCAGCAGCAACCAGGTCGAGGAAGGTATAGCCCAGCAGATTGCCGCCGATACCGATCAGCACCACCAGAGAAGAGGCCGCGTCAGAGCGGGCATGCCAGGCGTTGGCAACCAGCATTTGCGAGCGCACGCGTTTGGCCACCGCCAGCATGTAGCGGAACATGCCCTCCTTGGCGCCCAGCGCAATCAGTGCGACCCAGAAGGTGAGCGGATGCACGGCATGGATATTTTCCGGATGCTGCAAGCGCATGCCGGCCGCGATCAGCAATGCCACGCCGAGCGCCGCCAGCGCCACACCCAGGATCAGCGTGGCGGCGGTTTCGATGCGCGCATGGCCATAAGGGTGTTTTTCGTCGGCGTGGCGGTTGCCGTGCCAGTTTGCGAACAGCACCAGGAAATCGGCCAGCAGGTCGGACAGCGAATGCAGGCCGTCGGCCATCAGCGATTGCGAGTGGCCGAAAAAGCCGGCGGTCACCTGCAGAAAGGTCAGCAGCGTATTGATCAGGATGCTGACCCACGTACTTTTCCGCGCGGCAGCATAGCGCCCCGGGTGGGCCGGCTCAAAGGCAGCAGGCTGATTGTGTGTATGGCTGTGCGAGTGATTTTTCATTGCGAATGGGATAGTATCAGCAAGCGGACGCAGCATAACATTTACCGCCGCAAGCTAAAATACAGACACGGATCATGGGCAAAATTACTGAAATACTTAATGCTGCGCAGCAGCGTGCAAAAGAACTGAATCTGCCCTACGAGGGTGCCCTGCTGCCCGAAGAAGCGTACGACATCATGGAGTCCGCACCCGGCGCCAGGATGGTCGATGTGCGCACGCGCGCCGAGATGGACTGGGTCGGACGTATCCCCGGCGCGGTGGAAATCGAATGGCAAATCTGGCCCGGCATGCAGAAAAACCCGTACTTCATGACTCAGCTCGAGCAGGAAGTGGACAAGGAAGCATTGACCATGTTCATCTGCCGCAGCGGCGGACGTTCGCACTTTGCCGCGATTGTGGCTACCCAGGCCGGTTACACCGATTGCTACAACGTGCTGGAAGGCTTCGAGGGCGACAAGGACACCGACGAGCATCGCAACAGCAAGAACGGCTGGCGCAAGGCTGGTTTACCCTGGAAGCAAGGCTAGTTATTGATTCGACCTGATTATGTTTGAAGGCCGTTCGCCCTGATAACCAGCGACTTGGCGGGCGTATTTTGCCAGCTTAGTCGAATGGCTATAACCAATCACTTGGCAGCTTGCTGCCTTAGTGAGATGGCTAGTTGTTTCACCAGTAGTTTCATCAGCGTAGTGTAGCAAAGTCGAAGGGAGTCGCTAATGCCTCG
>CAZMSI010000191.1:2302-3955 GCA_964568895.1 uncultured Sideroxydans sp.
CGGCAGAACGCAATCTGGCTTCGCTCGCTACATTTTTAGATAGGTTCAGTTGAATTGGCTGATGGTCAGGCAGACCAGTGCACTAAGCCTGCATAGTCGGTCCCCAGCACCACCAAACCAAATGCAATGCGGTACCAGGCGAATGCCGTGAAGTCGTGCCTGCTGATATAGCGCAGTAGCCAGCGCACGCACAGGAACGCGCTGATGAACGAAAACACGCTGCCTACCGTAAACAGATCCCAATCGCCGCCGTGGAACAGGTGGCGGTATTTGACCACCTCGTAAACCGTCGCGCCGAACAGCGTGGGGATAGCCAGGAAGAACGAAAACTCGGTTGCCGCCATGCGGCTCATCCCGAAAAACAGGCCACCGATGATGGTCGAGCCCGAACGCGAAGTACCGGGAATCAGCGCCAGCGTCTGCGCGAAACCGACCTTCAGCGCATCCTTCCAGTTCATGTCGTCCACCGATTCGATGGTGACCTTGTGGTCGCGCTTCTCGGCCCACAGGATGACTAGCCCGCCGATGATGAATGCCGATGCCACCGGCACGGGCGCGAAAAGGTATTCCTTGATCTTGCTGGCGAACAGCACTCCGAGCACGGCCGCAGGCATGAAGGCGACGATCAGGTTGAAGGTGAAGCGCTGTGCCGATTTTTCGCGCGAAAGGCCGCCAACCACCGTCATGATCTTGGCGCGGTATTCCCAGCACACCGCGAGGATCGCCGCGAACTGGATCACGATCTCGAACACTTTGCCCTTCTCGTCGTTGAAGTTGAGCAGCGAACCCGCCAGGATCAGGTGGCCGGTGCTGGAAATCGGCAGGAATTCGGTAAGGCCTTCAACCACGCCGAGGATGGCGGCCTTCAACAACAATATGGTGTCCATGAAATCCGGAAATTATGAAAAATTGAAAAGGTCCGTTCGCCCTGGGTGTAACGCAGTGAAGCCTGTCCTGAGTTTGTCGAAGGATCGAAGCGCAGGATTATACCTGTGTCGGATGGGATTGCCTTACCAGCGCAATACGGTAATTCACCGCGCGCCGCTCGTCCTCATTCATCTCCGGCCAGCGCGTAACCTCCTCCAGCGTGCGCAGACAACTGCGGCACACATCGTCGCCCAGCGCGGTGGTGCAATGGCCGACGCAGGGGCAGTCGGAGGTAATTTCCGGGAACGGAGCAGTGGCAGGCGAATGCATGCCGCGATTATACCGCCGGCCGCGTTACCCGCTCCAACCGGGCCAGCCACGCCAGCGCCTCATCGCGCGATGCGCCGCACATTTCCACCGAAGGCTGCAGGCCAATACAGAAAGCCGGACGCTCGGGCCGGCCGAACACCTTGCAGCGCAATTCTTCGTCCAGCTGCACGCATGGCACTCCGGCAGGCTTGCCATGCGGCATGCCGGGCAGGGGCGAGGTGATCGAGGGCGCGATGCAGCAGGCGGCGCAGTGTGGGCGGCAGCCAAGCTGAGTTCTAGGAGAATTCACAAACAAAATTTATTGGGTTAATGGCGCAGTGCTTTTCAACTGACCCCGGCAAATCGAATAGCTTCGGTGACTTTCGGAAATCATATAGGCGATAAAGATGGAACTGCTCCTCGTGGTTATTGGCAAACTGAATTTCGCCGCGGCTTATGAAGAAAGGCGTTTCTTTG
>CAZMSI010000192.1:0-3838 GCA_964568895.1 uncultured Sideroxydans sp.
GACAATATCCAGGAGCGGCTGACCATGCGCAATTTCATGGAGGGGCTGCGCGGCAGTGGGGTGGAGACCGGCGGACCGGCGTCGTTCAGCCAGGGTGATCGTCAGGCATTTGCCAATCAACTGGACAGGTTCCTGGCCAAGAACGGAGGTTGATGATGGCGAAAAAATCCTTACCCTTGTCCCGTGTGTACCGCCTGCTGGAGCCGGGGCCGGTGGTGCTGGTGACCACTGCGCACAAGGGCCGGGCAAACGTGATGACCATGTCCTGGCACACCATGATGGAATTCGAGCCGCCGCTGGTGGGTTGTGTGCTGAGCGGGCGTAATTACAGCTTCGATGCGCTGGTCAAGACCAAAGAATGCGTGCTGAACATCCCGACTGCCGAGCTGGCGCAAAAGGTGGTGAAGGTCGGCAACAGTTCCGGCAGCAAGCTGGACAAGTTCAAGGCCTTTGGGCTGACGCCGGTACCGGCGTCAAAGGTGGCGCCGCCGCTGATCGCCGAATGCTACGCCAACCTCGAATGCACGGTGGCCGACACCCGCATGGTGAACAAATACAACTTCTTCGTGCTGGAGGTGGTGAAAGCGTGGGTTGATCCTGCACAGAAGGCCCCGCGCACGCTGCATCACCAGGGCATGGGCAGTTTCCGTGTGGCGGGCGAGGTGCTCAAGCTGCCGTCGCGGATGAAATGATGGTGCGCTACCTGCTGGCCTGGCTGGTGATGTTGCTGGTCTCGATCATCAACGGCACATTGCGCGACTTTGCCTATGGCAGATATTTCTCTGAATTGCACGCACACCAGCTTTCCACGCTGAGTGGCATGGTGCTGTTGGGTGTGGTGATCTGGGGCTATGTACATTTCTGGCCGCCAGCTTCGGTACGACAGGCATTGTTTATCGGCCTGTTCTGGATGTTGCTGACCGTGGCATTCGAGTTTCTGTTTTTTCACTTCGTCACAGGGCACTCATGGGCGGTACTACTGTCAAATTATGATGTAACGCGTGGCCGCATCTGGGTGTTGCTGCTGGCATGGGTTGCGCTGGCCCCCGGCCTGTTTTACCGTTTGAGTCAACGCGTGAGAAAGGAGTGATCCCGATGGAATTACCGGGTATGTCCAATCTGTTTGCTTCAATCCTGTTCAGCACCATAGGCATGGCTGCTTTTGCTTATGGAAAGAAAGCCGCGAGCTGGAAGCCGATGGCCATCGGCGGCGCCTTGATGGGGTATACCTTTGTCGTCAGCCAGACCTGGCTGATTTACCTGCTCGGCGTGGGGCTGAGCGCGTCATTGTTCGTTTTCCGGGACTGATCTCATGAGGAGTGACATGAAAACATCAGGCGGGATTTTATTGATGGCCTTGCTGCTTGCCGCATGCAGTCCGGGCGGTAGCGACAACAAACCAAAGCTGATGGAACAACAGCGCCAGGCACTGGATAAGGCCAAAGGCGTTCAGGACACGCTGCAGCAATCGGCGCAGCAACAGCAGCAGGAAGTCGATAAGCAAACGCAATAGGCGCCAACATTACGCTGATCCCGCGTTGCGGAGATAAGCTGCATGGCGCCATTATGGTGATTAATATTATTAATCATTACAATTTGAATTTCCAATTGGATTTATCAGAAAAAAGGGGCCAGACTTGGCCCGTAATGAATTTCACCCGTTTTTCAGTTTCATAAGTCCGAAGAAGTTCATGCACAGGATGGCTGTAACAATCTTGCGGCATTCTTGCCCAGGCAGAATCCCAGCTATCTCAACCCGTATTTCCGGCACGGGCTGCAAGCCGGTATCCATTACCAAGGAGATGAATCATGCAACTCAAAGGAAGTAAGACCGAACAGAACCTGAAAGATGCTTTTGCCGGTGAATCCCAGGCCAACCGTCGTTATCTGTATTTTGCGGGCAAGGCCGACATCGAAGGCCATAACGATGTGGCGGCCCTGTTCCGCTCCACCGCAGAGGGCGAGACCGGGCATGCCCACGGTCACCTGGAGCACTTGGAGCAATGTGGCGATCCGGCAACCGGCATGCCTTTTGGCGGCACCGAGGACAATCTGAAGAGCGCAGTTGCAGGCGAAACCCACGAGTACACCGACATGTACCCCGGCATGGCGAAGACCGCGCGCGAGGAAGGTTTCGAGGAAATTGCCGACTGGTTCGAAACCCTGGCCAAGGCGGAGCGTTCCCATGCCAATCGTTACCAGAAGGCGCTTAACGAGTTCGCTGGCTGAGTCGCGTTCGCCCTGGCCGCCTGGCGGCCGGGGTGGGCGGCTGTTTAATTGAGAGGAGAGGCGCATGTCCACCCGCGAAGGAAACCTTGAAGCCCCGACCCGCCATCCACTGGACTGGGAAAACCCCGACTTTTACGACGAGGCGTCCCTGTTCAAGGAAATGGAGCGGGTGTTCGATATCTGTCATGGCTGCCGCCGCTGCGTCAGTCTGTGCCAGGCGTTTCCCACGCTGTTCGACCTGGTGGACAACTCCGAGTCGATGGAAGTGGACGGAGTGGCCAAGGCCGATTACGACAAGGTGGTGGATCACTGTTACCTGTGCGACCTCTGTTACATGACCAAGTGTCCCTACGTGCCGCCGCACGAGTGGAACCTGGATTTCCCGCACCTGATGTTGCGGGCCAAGGCGGTGAAGCACCGCAAGGGCGACGTAAAACTGCGCGACCGTATCCTCACCAGCACGGATGCCGTGGGCAACCTGGCGGGCATTCCCGTCGTGGCGCAGGTGGTAAACGCCGTCAACAAGGTCGGCGTTGCGCGCAAGGCGCTGCAAGCCGTAGGCGGTATCCATGCCGAGGCATGGCTGCCGGAGTTTTCCAGCAGCCCGCTGCGCAGCCGGCTGCAGCAATTGCCCGCCGATACCGTGGGCAAGCCGGCCGGCAAAACCACGGGCAAGGTGGCGCTGTTTGCCACCTGCTACATGAATCGCAACGAGCCTGCCATCGGCGAGGACTTTGCCGCAGTGTTCGCGCACAACGGCATTCCGGTGACGATTGCCGAAAAGGAGCGCTGCTGCGGCATGCCCAAGCTGGAGCTGGGCGACCTGGAAGCGGTACGCGAGGCCAAGGAAGCCAACATTCCGGTGCTTGCGAAACTGGTGGACGAGGGCTGGGATTTAACTGCCCTGATTCCATCCTGCGTGCTGATGTTCAAGCAGGAAATCCCGCTGATGTTCCCGGACGACCCGGACGTACAAAAGGTAAAGAATGCCTTCTACGACCCGTTCGAGTACCTGATGCTGCGCCACAGGGAAGGCCAGTTCAGCACCGACTTCAAACAGCCGCTGGGCAAGGTGTCCTACCATGCCGCCTGCCACCAGCGGGTGCAGAATATCGGCCAGAAAACCCGCGAAGCGTTGAGCCTGATTCCGGACACCACGGTGGAAATCATCGAGCGCTGTTCCGGTCACGACGGTACCTATGCGGTGAAAAATGAATTCCACGAATATGCGATGAAGATCGTCAGGCCGGTAGCCAAACGTATCAGTGATGCGGAAGCCGATCATTACGGTAGTGATTGCGCGATGGCCGGGCACCACATCGAGAACGGGCTCAAGGATGGCAGGGCGCCCGAGCATCCGGTTACCCTGCTGCGACGGGCCTACGGCATCTGACCAAGGAGATGAATATGATGAACCAGCTGACACATGAAGACCTTTACAGCCTTGAGCACTATGCGCGCATCCGCAACGAGTTTCGCGACAAGGTGATCGAGCACAAGAAGCAGCGCCGCCTGGCCATCGGCGGTCATGCCGCGCTGTATTTCGAGGACCGCCTGACCATGCAATACCAGGTGCAGGAAATGCTGCGGCTGGAGCGCATGTTCGAGC
>CAZMSI010000193.1:0-3786 GCA_964568895.1 uncultured Sideroxydans sp.
AATCCCGGGTCTTGCGTACGCTGCGCATCATGATGCGCGGGTCGGGCTGGTTGCCGAGGCGGATGTCAGTAAAGCTGGCGATTGCCGCGTTAATGTCGATCTCGTCGCCGTCTTCCAGCTTGCGGATGCGCTGCACACCCTGCGGCTGCATCGCATCGAGCAGGAACTTCATACGATGGATTTCGCGCTTGTATTGCGCAGTGATCTCGTCGATGATTTCCAGGTCGCCCGACTTGGCGCGCTTTTCCTGCACCGTGGCCCAGGCCGGGCGCTCAAGCTGGATCTGGTAATCCCATTCCGAGTAATGATAGGGATCGGACAGCGGCTCCTTGCCTTCCATTTCGTTGTAGCTCTTGCCCATGTCTTCATAAGGAAAAAGCTCGGTGCCCAGCACCCAGATTTCCTCGGCGTCCTCGCCGGCCGTCTCGACATCGATCTCGTTGGCCATCTCCATCACGCTCACATACTTGCGTACCTGTTTGACGCTGTCGTACCCGGCATTGGCGGCCTTGTCGAAATCGAATTCCTCGAATTCCCAGAAGTAGCGGTTATCGTCGCGATAAGGTGCGGTCAGCACATCGCTACGCGCATTGAACGGGATTTTTTTCCGGGTCAGGCTATGCGCCAGTTGCGCGCCGATTTCCCACGATGTCTGGTTGTTGTCGAGACGATCCTGAGCCATGGCAAACAGCGCACGACCCTCATTGATCCATGCATCCTCATCCTTATAGCTGTCGTCCAGCAGCGCGCGCGCCAAGCGGTTGAGATAGTCTCCCACGCTGGCACTCATCTCCGGCGTAGCAGTGTGCAACTTGCACCAGAGTTGTTTCAGGCCCGGGAAACGACGGATCGACAGCGCTTCCACCCGCGCATCCTCGATCACCGAAATCACGGCCATTTGCAAAGGATTGAGTGCTTCTGCGGAAATCGGCTCCTTCGTCTCCACCACATGCGCAGCGCAATGCGCGGCCGTGGCGCGATATAACTCCAGACCCGATACGGGATCCTGTCCTTCAATCGTCCAGTCGTCGAAAGCGTCCGGCAGGTGTAGCAGGTAATCCTCGATATATGGCCGGTAACCTTCCCGCGATTCGAAGTCGCCGGAAGTGGGGCGCATGAAGAAGTCGCGTCCCCACAGTGCGCGCAGATACATGTTGATACGGCGCTGTACATCGACCAGCAACGTGCCCTTGCGCTCCTTCTGCAGCATGGCCAGCGATTCTTTCGACTCCAGGCCGAAGTAGCGGATCTGCTCCTCGTAGTTGGTGCGGTGCGCATGTGCGCCCCACAAGGCCCAGCGCCGCAGCCCGCCCAATGTCAGGTGCTGGAACAGCACTTCCAGCTTGTCCAGCATCGGCCGCACGCCGCGAGGTGCCTGCGCAATCAGGGTATTGATGAACTGCAGGTATTTCAGGAACAGTTCTGCATCGCCCAGGCGGTTGGCGGCGGTCGGCGCACTGGCAAGCAGCAGCTCGATTACCGCACCCGATGTTTTCGAAGCCAGCATCAGCGACGAGGTAGCCAGGTCGGCAACGATATCCTCGCCCACTTCCTTGGCTACCTGCGGTGCCCGCTCGATCCAGGTTTCCACCAGCGAGTCGCCGCGCCCGAGGCCGCGGATGGCTGCGACACCCTTCAGGTAGTTATCCAGGCCGCGTGGCGAGAACACCTTGGTGGCATCGTGCCAGTTTGCACGCAGCACTTCCTGACTGTGCGGCGACAGGTCTTCCAGCAGTTCATTGTAACTATCGAGATTGATCGACATGATTCACCTCAAATCGTGTCAGGGTTTGGCATCATTCAGAAGAATGTGCTCACCGCAGCATCCAGCGCATCGCGCATATCGGGATCGTCGGTGATCGGGCGTACCAGCGCGACACGGCAGGCTGCCAGCGGTTTTACGCCCTCGGCAATCAGTGAACCTGCGTAAATCAGCATGCGTGTCGACAAACCTTCGTCCAGACCATGCCCCTTGAGGTTGCGCGAACGCTCGGCAATGGATACCAGCTTGCCGGCAACATCGGCATCAACCCCGGATTCATGGGCCACGATCTCGCTTTCAACCGCATGTTCGGGATACGAGAAGTCCAGTCCGCCGAAGCGTTGCTTGGTCGATTGCTTCAGGTCTTTCATCAGGCTCTGGTAGCCGGGATTGTATGAAATCACGATCTGGAAATCCGGATGGGCGTGTACCAGCTCGCCCTTCTTTTCCAGCGGCAATACGCGGCGGTTGTCGGTCAGCGGGTGGATGACCACGGTAGTATCCTGGCGCGCCTCGACCACCTCGTCCAGATAGCAGATCGCGCCGTGACGGGCTGCGATGGCGAGGGGACCGTCCTGCCACTCGGTACCCGATGCGGACAGCAGAAAACGGCCAACCAGATCGGATGCGGTCATATCTTCGTTACAGGCCACAGTGATCAGCGGCTTGTTCAGTTTCCACGCCATGTATTCGACGAAGCGCGTTTTGCCGCAACCGGTCGGCCCTTTCAGCATCATTGGCATGCGCACCGCATAGGCCGCTTCGTACAATTCGACCTCATCGGCAATCGTGCGGTAGTAGGGTTCTTCGGTAACGCGGTACTGTTCAACGATATTGCTCATGACGACTCCTGTTTAGCGAATCACAAATACGCAAACGGCTTGCGCTGCGGTCTGGGTATTTGCGACTGACAAAAATGCCCCCGGACACCAATCCCGGCCCTGATGGGGCAGCGGGATATGGCGGCGGGGGCCGGGTGTAGCAGCCTTGCCGCCGCTTATACGGTCTTGCCGCGGAAAATCACCATCGCCGTGCCCTGGGACTGATTGAAGTTGTTGTAGCCAATCAGACGGACGTGGTTGTTGGGGTTGGCCTTATGGCAGGCCTCCGCTTCAGCCAGCACGCGATCGACGTCGGTTTCACCGAACATCGGCAGTTTCCACATATACCAGTAGGAATCCATCAGGTGCTCTGGCTCGGTGTGCTCGATGGCCGGGTTCCAGCCTTTCTTCACCAGGTACTCGACCTGCTTCTTGATATTGTCCGCAGTCATCGCGGGCAGGTAGGAGAAGGTCTCGAATTTGCGACTGGCGGGATCGCTCAGGCGGCTTTTGTAATCCATCACTTCAGACATTTCATTTCCTTTCAGTTTTGCCTACGAAGGCACACAAAGAAACTCCAATAATTTCCCGCGTCTTTGCGCCCTTCGTGGATAAGTTTTTTTACTTGTGCGCAACGTCCAGCTTGTCGACGGTGTCGAACTCGAACTTGATCTCTTTCCACGTTTCCATGGCGATCTTCAGTTCCGGGCTGTGTGCGGCGGCCGCAGTCAGGATTTCCTTGCCTTCCTTCTCGAGCTCACGGCCCTGGTTGCGCGCTTCCACGCAAGCTTCCAGTGCCACGCGGTTGGCAGCCGCACCGGCAGCATTGCCCCATGGGTGGCCGAGCGTACCGCCACCGAACTGCAGCACGGAGTCATCACCGAAGATGGAGACCAGTGCCGGCATGTGCCATACGTGGATACCGCCGGATGCAACCGGGAGCACGCCAGGCATGGAACCCCAGTCCTGATCGAAGAACAGGCCGCGGCTACGGTCTTCCTTGATGAAGTCGTCACGCATGGTGTCGATCCAGCCCAGGGTCGCTTCGCGGTCGCCTTCCAGTTTGCCGACGACGGTACCGGAGTGCAGGTGGTCACCACCGGACAGACGCAATACTTTGGTCAGCACGCGGAAGTGAATACCGTGGTGCGGGTTGCGGTCGAGCACGGCGTGCATGGCGCGGTGGATGTGCAGCAGCATGCC
>CAZMSI010000194.1:0-3763 GCA_964568895.1 uncultured Sideroxydans sp.
ACGCCAGCCAGTGCAAACATTTGCACGGCCACCGCTACGCCATCGAGATCACCCTCTCCGGCGAGGTCATCGCCACCGAAGGTGTATCCGAGCAGGGTATGGTGATGGACTATTCCGAGGTGAAGCGCATCGCCAAGGAACAACTGGTCGATGCATGGGATCATGCTTTCCTGGTGTATCGCGGCGATAAGCCGGTGCTGGAATTCCTGCAGACCCTGCCCGACCACAAGACCGTGGTGCTGGACGTGCCGCCCACCGCCGAGAACCTCGCCACCGTCGCATTCGACATCCTCAATCCCGCCTACCGCGACACCTACGGCAACCATCTGCAACTGGAACGGGTAAGAATTTACGAGACGCCCAACAACTGGGCCGACCGGCTGAGACCAGACTGACGCTTCACAGCGGCGGCATTGCTGCCGCGTTAGCATTTTCACTGGCAATGGGATCAGGGATATAAAACCGATGTTCCAGCTTATGCGGCAACGCACTCCAGCTTATATGGCGTTTTTGCCATCTACTTTCTAGTCAGGCGTCGAATTTTCACAATGCTTCACCTTCTCTGGAGGCTTACCCATGAACACCCCTGAAATCCATGTCGGCCAACTCACCATTCACTACTTGATCGACGGATCGTCAACTGGATCCGCCGGTATTTTTGAACTAACCGTCCCTCCCGGCTCCAATGTGCCGCCACCGCATAGCCACACAAACAATGAAGAGATCATTTACGTTCTGGAGGGCATGCTGCGCTATACAGTAGGAGCCGAGACCCGGGACCTGAAGCCCGGCGAAACGATGTATACGCCTAAAGGCACCGTTCACGCTTTCGCCAATCCCTTTGAAGGACAGACGCGTGCATTGGTCTTCAACTCGCCTGATATTGGCGCACAATTTTTCAAGGATGTCGCCGCTGTGCTCGGTGAAGGCGGCCCGCCTGACAAGGCGGTGCTTGCGCAAGTGATGGGCCGCTATGGGCTTGTGCCGAGTGCCCCGAAGTGACGCCTGACGCAAACGTTACTCCTGCCTGCGCCGCCTCCAGTATTCCAGCATGGCTGGAATGAACGACACGAACACGATCACCAGCACCATCAGTGTGAGGTTATCCTTGATCACCGGGATGTTGCCGAAGTAGTAGCCGGCCAGCGTGATACTGCTGATCCAGGCAATACTGCCCAGCGCGCTGAACATGACGAAATGGCGGTAATGCATCAGACCGATGCCGGCAACGAACGGCGCGAAGGTGCGCACGATGGGCACGAAGCGCGCCAGGATGACGGTCTTGCCGCCATGATGCTCGTAGAAGGCGTGGGTCTTTTCCAGGTGTTCGTGCTTGATCAGGCGGCCTTCGAAGCGTTCGACCAGGCGCAGCCCGAGCAGGCGGCCGATCCAGTAATTGGTGTTGTCGCCGCAGAATGCGGCCAGCATCAGCACCGGCATCAGGATGTGCAGTTCGAGCGAGCCCATGCCGCATAGCGCGCCGGTCACGAACAGCAATGTGTCGCCCGGCAGGAACGGCGCGAACACCAGCCCGGTCTCGCTGAAAATGATCAGGAACAGGATGCCGTAAATCCAGACGCCGTACTGCTGCACCAGCTCCAGCAGGTGGGTATCGAGGTGCAGGATGAAATCGATCATCGGCGGCTGCGGTCAGGCCGCAACTACGGCAGGACTTCTTCCGCCTCGGCTTTTTCCGGCTTGATGAAGTCGGCGCGCGACACGCCCAGCCACATCAGGATCGGGCTGGCGACCAGCACCGAGGAATAGATACTGAACAGGATGCCGATGGTCAGCGCCAGCGCGAAATAGTGCAGCGTCTCGCCGCCGAGGAACAGCATCGAGGTGACCATCATCTGGGTACAGGCGTGAGTGATGATGGTACGCGACATGGTGCGGGTGATCGCGTTGTCGATGATCTCGTGCACGCTGGTCTTGCGCATCTTGCGGAAGTTTTCGCGGATCCGGTCGAACACCACCACCGACTCGTTCACCGAGTAGCCGAGCACGGCGAGCACCGCGGCCAGCACCGACAGCGAGAATTCCCACTGGAAGAAGGCGAAGAAACCCAGGATGATCACCACGTCGTGCAGGTTGGCGATGATCGCAGCCAGGCCGAATTTCCATTCGAAGCGCAGCCACAGGTAGCCGACGATGCCGAGGCTGACCAGGAACAGCGCCATCGAGCCGTTGTTCACCAGTTCCTTGCCGACCTGCGGGCCGACAAATTCGACGCGGCGCATTTCGGCGCTGGAATCCTGCTGGCGCAGGTTGTCGCGCACCGTGTCGGAAAGCTTGTCGCCCAGCTTGTTTTCGCGCAGCGGCACCTGGATCATCACATCATGGCTGGTACCGAAATTCTGCACCAGCGCATCCGGTATGCCCATGCCGTCCAGTTTGGCGCGTATCGCGTCGAGGTTGGCGGACTGGGCGTAATGCACTTCCATTACCGTACCACCGGTGAAATCGACGCCGAAGTTCAGTCCCTTGGTGGCAAGAAAGAACACCGCGAAAATGAAGGTTATCAGCGAAATGGACGTGGTGTACCGTCCATAACTCATGAACGGGATGTCTTTTTTGATCTTGAAAAATTCCATGGACGCCTCTAATAATCTACTGCGCAGCGCAATTGCTGCGTCGCGTGTTGGTTCCGACTAACCTGAAGGAAAGTCTCCGCCGCAACTGCGTTGTCGTTCAATCCTCGCCTACCAATACGGTATGTCTCGTCTTTCACTGCGCGGCTCCTTGCACTTGTGCTGCTCGCTACGATTCTTAGAGCCGTCCGCATCGCCTGCCTAACCGATCGACACTTTGCTCAGCCGCGCCTTGCGGCCATAAATCAGGTTCACCATTGCGCGCGACACCCATACCGCGCTGAACATCGAGGTAAGTATCCCGAGGCACAGCACCACGGCAAAACCCTTGATCGGGCCGGAGCCGAACATGAACAGTGCGATACCCGCGATCAGGGTGGTGATGTTGGAGTCGATAATGGTGCCCAGGGCGTTCTCGTAACCGGCATTGATCGCCGCCTGTGGCGAAACGCCATTGCGCAGCTCCTCGCGCACGCGCTCGTTGATCAGCACGTTGGCATCGATCGCCATACCCAGCGTCAGCGCGATACCGGCCATGCCGGGCAGCGTCAGCGTGGCTTGCAACATCGACAGCAGCGCCACCAGCAGCAGCAGGTTGGCGCCCAGCGACAGCACCGACACCGTACCGAACATCAGGTAGTAGGCGATCATGAATATCGATATGGCGACAAAACCGATCTGTGTCGAGCGGAAGCCGCGCGCAATGTTGTCCTTGCCCAGGCTGGGGCCGACGGTGCGCTCCTCGATGATCTGCATCGGCGCGGCCAGGGCGCCGGCACGCAACAGCAGCGCGGTATCCTGCGCCTCCTGGGTGTCCATCTTGCCGCTGATCTGCACCCGCCCGCCGCCGATTTCCTCGCGGATCACCGGCGCAGTCACGATCGTTCCCTTGCCCCGCTCGAACAGGATGATGGCCATGCGCTTGCCGACGTTGGCGCGCGTAGCTTCCTTGAACTTGCGCGCACCGACGCCGTCGAGATTGATATCCACCGTGGGTTCGCTGGTACGGCTGTCGAAACCGGGCCGCGCATCGTTGATGCGGTCGCCGGTCAGGATCACTTCCTTTTTCACCAACAGGGAGCCGCCCTCGCGACTCTTGAATTCTTCGTCGCCGAACGGTTCACGATCGCCGACATCGCGAACTGGTGCTGGGCACGCACCTACCGATGGTC
>CAZMSI010000195.1:0-3739 GCA_964568895.1 uncultured Sideroxydans sp.
ATGACAATAATCCGCCGGACGGCAGCAACTGGGAGCTGTTGTGCATCTACTGTCACGACAACGAACACTCCAGGCATCTGGATTCGGCCGGGCGCAAGCTGGAAAGCTCGCCGGAAGCGCAGGCCGTTCACCAGCCGTTCGCCAACCTCAGGTCGTTATTGAAGAATAAGGAGTAATTGCTGCAGCCAACAGGGATCGTCAACTTATAGTAATTCCGTTTAGCGGTCAGTTCGAGTCGACAGTTCTCTTTGTCCTGCCAGCTTATCTTCGATCATCCAGCTAAACAAAAAGCCCGCGCAGTGCGGGCTTTTTTCAGAATCCAAACACAAACCCAGAATTACTTGAGCTTGGTTTCCTTGTACGGCACGTGCTTGCGCACGACCGGATCGAACTTGTTGAATTCAAGCTTTTCCGGGGTGGTGCGCTTGTTTTTGCTCGTGGTGTAGAAATGACCGGTACCCGCAGAGGATTCCAGCTTGATTTTTTCGCGTGCGCCTTTAGCCATGACGATTCTCCTTAAACTTTCTCGCCGCGGGCGCGCATTTCAGCCAGCACGGCATCGATGCCGTTCTTGTCGATGGTACGCAGGGCGGCATTGGTCAGGCGCAGCGAAACCCAGCGGTTTTCGCTTTCCACCCAGAAGCGGCGGCGCTGCAGATTCGGCAGAAAGCGGCGCTTGGTTTTGTTGTTGGCGTGGGATACGTTGTTACCCACCATCGGGCGTTTACCCGTTACTTGACAGACGCGTGCCATGGCACTTACTCCAACCAGTTTTCAAAAGAGGCGCGATTCTACCCAAAACCCGGAAAACATTCAACCTGCCATTCGTTTTTCCGGCATTTGTTATGATTGCGCCGTCAAAACGCACTACCGAGGAACATCCAATGACCGATTCCACACCGACACCGCCAAGCGAACAGGGGGAAAAATCCAAAATAATCATGCGTCTGATATGGATTGGCGTCGCCCTGGCCTTGCTGGCCCTGTTCGAAATCGGTGACCTGATCATGCACATCGCGCACCCCACGCGCTAACTAGACCAGCCCGCGCTCCGCAAAAGACAGACAGCCCCCGCCCGCCACGATAAAGTGGTCGAGCACGCGCACATCGACCAGCGACAGGGATTGCTTCAGGGCATCAGTCAGCGCCTGATCGGACTGACTGGGTTCGGCCACGCCGGAAGGATGGTTGTGGGCGAAAATCACCGCTGCCGCATTGTGATGCAAGGCGCGTTTCACCACCTCGCGCGGGTATACGCTGGTCTGCGTCAATGTGCCGCTGAATAATTCCTCGGCCGCAGTCACCCGGTGCTGCGCATCGAGAAAGATCGCCATGAACACTTCCTGCTGCCGCCCGCGCAACAGCAATTGCAGGTAATCGCGCACCGCGCCCGGCGAATTCAGCGCATCGCCCGACTCCATCTCCTCGCACAAGGCGCGCCGCGCCATTTCCAGCACCGCCTGCAACTGCACATACTTGGCCTGACCCATACCATTGATGGCGCAAAAGTCTTTTTCGGCAGACGAGAACAGATCGGTAAACGAACCGAAACGCTGTAACAACTCGCGTGCCAGGTCCACCGCACTCTTGCCGGTTACGCCGGTGCGCAAGAATATTGCCAGCAGCTCTGCATCGGACAGCGCGGCTGCACCGCGCTGTAGCAATTTCTCCCTGGGGCGTTCCCCCTCGGGCCAGTCGGTGATTGCCATACCACCCTCATTGTTGGCGACTATATTCGCCTCGACCCTACCAGCAATTCCCTGCAAGTCATATATGCCGAATTGCCTATATATTTATATGCATGGAATAACAGCCACATTGAATCCTCCATGCCAAGTGCCGACCTTCGCCAAGACGACAACTTTCTTGTTAAGATGCGCGGCATTATGGAAAGAACTTCGGCAAAACGCATTGTGCTGGGCATCACCGGCGGCATTGCAGCCTATAAGGCGGCGGAACTGGCGCGCCTGCTGGTAAAGCAGGGTGTCGAAGTACAAGTGGCGATGACCGAGGCAGCCTGTCACTTCATCACGCCGACCACGATGCAGGCGCTCACCGGACGGCCGGTGCTGGTCAACCAATGGGACGCCGTGGACAACGGTATGGCACACATCGACACCAGCCGCGCTGCCGATGCCATTGTGATCGCTCCGGCCACGGCAGACTTCATCGCCAAGCTGGCGCATGGCCTGGCCGACGACCTGCTGTCCACGCTGTGCCTGGCGCGTAACTGCCCTCTACTGGTAGCCCCCGCGATGAATATACAGATGTGGGGCAATGCCGCAACTCAACGCAACGTCGCACAACTCGCACAGGATGGCGTCACCCTGCTCGGCCCGGCCAGCGGCGAACAGGCCTGTGGCGAAGAAGGCATGGGGCGAATGCTGGAAGCGGAACAGATGGCGCAGAGTATCGTCGCCTTTTTACAGCCCAAGTTGCTAGCTGGCACACGGGTGCTGCTGACCGCCGGCCCGACCTACGAGGCGATAGACGCGGTGCGCGGCATCACCAACCGCAGCAGCGGCAAGATGGGCTACGCCCTGACCCAGGCCGCACAGGAACTGGGCGCGAACGTAACCCTGATCTCCGGCCCGACGGCATTAAACAAGCCGCATGGTGCCCGGGTGGTAGATGTCACCAGCGCAGCGGAGATGTTCGATGCGGTCAAACAGCATGTGGCAGATGCAGACATCTTTATCTCCGTCGCAGCGGTGGCCGATTACCGGCCGGCCCAGACCAGCGCGCAAAAAATCAAGAAGAGCGGCGGCAAACTGACGCTGGAACTGACACCCAATCCGGATATCCTGGCCTATGTCGCCGAACTGCCGGAACCACCGTTCTGCGTCGGCTTCGCAGCGGAAAGCGAAAAACTGCGCGAACATGCCGCCGCCAAACGCAAGACAAAAAACATCCCGTTGCTGGCTGCCAACCTGGCACAGACCGCCATCGGCAGCGACGACAACGAACTGCTGTTGTTCGACGATGCGGGCGAGCATGTGCTGCCGTGTGCCGACAAACTTACGCTGGCACGCGCCCTGATGCGGCACGTGCTGAAACTCTACCAACAAGGGGCCAAGCAATGAAAAAGACCGTCGATGTGAAAATTCTCGACCCGCGCCTGCACGAGCATCCGCCGGCTTACGCCACGCCCGGCTCGGCCGGCATCGACCTGCGCGCCTGTGTCGACCATAACATGATCATCCAGCCGGGACAGTGTGAACTGATCCCCAGCGGCATCGCCATCCACCTTTCCGACCCGCACTATGCGGCGATGATCCTGCCGCGCTCCGGTCTCGGCCACAAGCACGGTATCGTGCTGGGCAACCTGGTGGGGCTGATCGATTCGGATTACCAGGGACAGATCTTCGTTTCGCTGTGGAACCGCGGCCATCACCCATTCACGCTGATGCCGATGGAACGCATGGCACAACTGGTGATCGTGCCGGTGATGCAGATGCAACTCAACATCGTAGAGGAGTTTCCGCTGAGTCAGCGCGGCAGCAACGGTTTCGGCAGCACCGGCAAACACTGAGTCGCAAGACCCGAAAAACATAAAGCCCGCCGGATGGCGGGCTTTTGCATTAAAACCTGACTGGTGGTTTAACGCTCCAGGTTCAGCTCCACCTCGGTGTTATCACCCTTGCGCACCGACACCTTCTCGGACACCATGCGATAGCCTTCCAGCTTGACACTAACATTGTGGATGCCCGGGTCCATTGCCGCACGCAATGGCGACAGG
>CAZMSI010000196.1:0-3718 GCA_964568895.1 uncultured Sideroxydans sp.
GGGCGGCGACGTGGTGGTGCGTCCGGCAGTGAAGGCAGGTGCATAATGGAACTGAAAGTCATCGATGATAAAGGCCAGGCGGCAGCGAGCATCAACGCTTCCGATGAACTGTTTGGTCGCGAGTACAACGAGGCGCTGATTCACCAGGTAGTAACAGCGTATCAGGCGAACGCCCGTTCGGCCAGCAGCAAACAGAAGGGCCGCAGTGAAATTGCCAAGAGCACCCACAAGCCGTGGGCGCAAAAAGGCACCGGCCGCGCGCGCGCGGGTCGTGCTTCCAGCCCGCTGTGGCGTGGGGGTGGCAAGACTTTCCCGAACAGCCCGGACGAAAACTACACTCACAAGGTCAATCGCAAGATGTACCGCGCGGGTCTGGCATCGATTCTGTCGCAGCTGGTGCGCGAAGATCGCCTGAAAGTGGTTGACAGCCTGACAGTGGATGCACCCAAGACCAAGTTGCTGGCGCAGAAGATCAAAGGCCTGGGCCTGGGTCGTGTACTGATCATCACCGACAATCTGGACGAGAACCTGTATCTGTCGTCACGCAACCTGCCGGATGTGCTGATACTCGAAGCGCATCAAGCGGATCCGGTCAGCCTGGTACGCTTTCCCAGCGTGCTGGTGACGCGCAACGCAATGGCGAAAATCGAGGAGATGCTGGGATGAACGCACAGAAATTCAACGAAGAGCGTTTGATGAACGTATTGCTTGCGCCGCAAATCTCCGAAAAGGCCACCTACGTGGCCGAGAAGAACGAGCAGGTGATTTTCCGCGTGGCCCCCAATGCCACCAAGCCGGAAATCAAGGCGGCTGTCGAGCTGCTGTTCAAGGTGAGCGTCGAGAGCGTGCAGGTTTCATGCGTCAAGGGCAAGCAAAAGCGTTTCGGTCGCAACATGGGACAGCGCAGGAGCTGGAAGAAGGCCTATGTCTGCCTTGCGCCCGGCCAGGAAATCAATTTTGCGGCAAGCGAGCAAGGATAAATCATGGCACTGATCAAACTCAAACCGACATCTCCAGGGCGCCGTGCCGTAGTGCGCGTGGTCACTCCCGACCTGCATAAGGGCAAGCCACATGCTGCGCTGGTGGAGAAGAAAAACCGCACCGCCGGCCGTAACAACAATGGCCATATTACGACGCGTCATATGGGCGGCGGCCACAAGAAGAACTACCGTATCGTTGACTTCAAGCGCAACAAGGATGGCGTGCCGGCCACCGTCGAGCGCCTGGAATACGATCCGAATCGTAGCGCTCACCTGGCTTTGCTGTGCTATGCCGATGGCGAGCGCCGTTACATCATTGCGCCCAAGGGTGTGACCGCAGGAACGCAACTGGTGAATGGTTCAGAGGCGCCGATCAAGCCGGGGAATGCTTTGCCGCTGCGCAATATTCCGGTGGGCTCGACCATCCATTGCATCGAGATGCTGCCAGGCAAGGGTGCGCAGCTGGCGCGTTCCGCTGGTGCCTCGGTGCAATTGCTGGCGCGCGAAGGCAGTTACGTTCAGCTGCGCCTGCGTTCCGGCGAAATCCGCAAGGTACACATCGACTGCCGCGCTACGCTGGGTGAGGTCGGCAACGGTGAGCATGCGCTGCGTTCAATCGGCAAGGCCGGTGCCAAACGCTGGCGCGGCGTTCGCCCGACCGTGCGCGGTGTGGCAATGAATCCGATCGACCACCCGCATGGCGGCGGCGAAGGCAAGACTGCCGCGGGCCGCGATCCTGTCAGCCCATGGGGCACGCCGGCCAAGGGTTTCCGTACACGCCGCAACAAGCGCACCAGCAACATGATCGTGCGCCGTCGCTTTCAGAGTAAGGGGTAACACACATGGCACGTTCCATTAAAAAAGGCCCGTTCGTTGACGCCCACCTGATGCAAAAGGTCGAGGCGGTGCGCGCGACCAATGACAAGCGCCCGGTGAAAACCTGGTCGCGCCGTTCCACGGTGCTGCCCGAATTCGTCGGACTGACCATAGCGGTGCACAACGGCAAGCAGCATATTCCGGTATACATTTCCGAGAACATGGTTGGCCACAAGCTGGGCGAGTTTTCGTTGACTCGTACCTTCAAGGGTCATGCCGCCGACCGGAAAGCCAAGAAATAAGGAGACATGATGAGCACAACTGCAACAGTGAAAGGTGTTCGCCTGTCGGCCCAGAAGGGCCGCTTGGTAGCGGATCAGGTTCGCGGTCTGCCGGTGGACAAGGCGCTGAACCTGCTGACGTTCAGCCCGAAGAAGGGTGCGGCGATTATCAAGAAGGCGCTGGAGTCGGCGATTGCCAATGCCGAGCATAACGACGGTGCCGACATCGACGAGTTGAAGGTGAGTACTATTTGCGTGGACAAGGCAACTTCGCTGAAGCGCATGAGGGCCCGCGCCAAGGGTCGCGGCAACGGCATCGAGAAACAGACCTGCCACATCACGATAACCGTCGGGAACTGAGGAAAGTTATGGGACAGAAAATACATCCAATCGGTTTCCGGTTGAGCGTAAATAAGAACTGGTCGTCCAAGTGGTATGCCAACAGCAAGGATTTTGCCGGGCAATTGCACAAGGACATCGAGGTGCGCGATTACCTGAAGAAGAAGCTGGCCAATGCCGGTATTTCCAAGGTAATTATCGAGCGTCCTGCCAAGAATGCCAAAATTACCATCTACACGGCGCGTCCAGGTGTGGTGATCGGAAAAAAGGGCGAGGACATCGAGGCATTGCGTACCGAACTGAAGAAGCGCATGGGATTGCCCGACGTGGCGCTGAACATCGAGGAAGTGCGCAAGCCGGAAGTGGATGCGCAGCTGATCGCCGACAACATCACCTCGCAGCTGGAAAAACGCATCATGTTCCGCCGTGCGATGAAGCGTGCGATGCAGAACGCCATGCGTCTGGGTGCGCAGGGCATCAAGATCATGAGCGCCGGCCGCCTGAACGGCATCGAAATTGCACGTACCGAATGGTATCGCGAAGGCCGTGTGCCATTGCATACCCTGCGCGCGAATATTGACTATGGCTTCTCCGAGGCGAAAACCACCTACGGCATCATTGGTGTCAAGGTGTGGGTGTTCAAGGGGGAGTATGCCGGACAGGAAGAGGCGGCAGCACCTGCCGTGGCGGCCGAACCGGAAAAGAAAGTGAGAAAGTCGGGAGCTAAGCATGCTACAGCCAGCTAGAAGAAAATATCGCAAGGAGCAGAAGGGCCGCAATACCGGCATTGCGACGCGCGGCAACAAGGTCAGTTTCGGCGAATTTGGCCTTAAGGCAGTTGGCCGTGGCCGTATTACGGCACGCCAGATCGAGGCGGCGCGCCGTGCTATGACCCGTCATATCAAGCGTGGCGGGCGCATCTGGATCCGCATTTTCCCGGACAAGCCGATTTCTAAAAAGCCGGCCGAGGTGCGTATGGGTAACGGCAAGGGCAATCCCGAGTACTACGTTGCCGAGATTCAGCCCGGCAAGATGCTGTACGAAATGGACGGGGTGAATGAGGATCTGGCGCGCGAGGCATTTCGTCTGGCTTCGGCCAAGTTGCCGATTCCCACCACGTTTGTAGTCAGACAGGTAGGGGTGTGATCATGAAGGCAAGTGAACTGAAAACCAAATCCGTGGAAGAGTTGCAACAGGAACTGCTGTCCCTGAGCAAGGCGCAATTCGGCCTGCGTATGCAGCTTGCTACCCAGCAATTGGCGGACAATAGCCAGCTTGGCAAGATGCGTCGTGACATCGCCC
>CAZMSI010000197.1:0-3468 GCA_964568895.1 uncultured Sideroxydans sp.
ATGGTAACCGGCACAGGGCACGGCGTGTTTGGTAGGCAGGGCGGTGAAACGGCGGCCGTCCAGTTCCACGGTTTCGCCATGTGCGATCGGCTGGAAGCGGATCCAGGGATGTTCGGGTGTGGGCAGCGCAGAATAGTCCGGCCAGATTTCGCCGTTGAGGATGTTGCGGCGGATGGCGGCGATGGTTGCCGGCAGCGCGTAGACGGTGAGCGGCGTGTCGCGGAAATCCAGCCTGGCATCGGCCAGCATCGGCAGCAGCGCGCAGTGGTCGAGGTGGGCGTGGGTGAGGAACACGGTGTCGATGGCGATGGCCTCGTCCAGGCTCAGTTCGCCGGCGCCGGTGCCGGCGTCGATCAGTACGTCGTCGTCCACCCGGTAGCAGGTGGTGCGCCGGTGGCCGGTGATGCTGCCGTTGCAGCCAAGGACGGTGATGCGCATGGCGGGCCTTTCGCGGATCATCTGCCGGCCATGTTAATGCAACTTCCGGTATGGGCCAATCGGGGCATGGAGGTATTTCAGCTAGAATGGCAAGGAAAACTCTGATCTGGTCCCTCATGACAGTTGTTGCCGTTTTTAACCAGAAGGGCGGGGTGGGCAAGACCACCACTGCCGTCAATCTTGCCGCTGCGCTGCAATTGCGCGGGCGCACTGCCTATGGCATCGATCTCGATCCGCAGGCGCAGTTCAGCGCCATTGCCGGAGTGACTGCCAGTTCGGGAATGGAAACCGTGTTGAGCGTGTTTCAGCACAGCCGTCTGTTGCGTACGCTGATACAGGAGTCTGCCGGTGGTTTGCACATCGTGCCCGCACATCTCGAACTGTCCAAGGTGGATTCGCAGTACGGCAAGGGCTACAACGTGGTCAGCCGACTGGCCACGGTGCTGCGCACGGAACAGTTCGGCGGTGCGGATACGCCGTTGCTGATCGATTGCAGCCCGCTGATCGGCGTGTTGTCGTTGAATGCGCTGTTCGCCTGCGATGGGTTGATCGTGCCGATTTCGGCGGACCACCTTTCGTTCAAGGGGGCGCTACAGGTCGAGAAGGCGCTCAGGGCGCTGGAGCCGGTATTGAAGCGGCGCATCAATCGCCGCTACCTGCTGACCCGCTTCGATGCGCGCCGGCGCATGGCATGGGACGTTCTGCGCATGATGGAAGAGCGGTTCGGCGGCGAGGTCTGCCGCACGCGTATTGCCGAGAACGTGAGCCTGGCGGAGAGTCCGGCGCTGAACAAGACGGTGTTCGAGCATGCGCCGCGCAGCAGTGGTGCGCGCGATTACGATGCGCTGCTCGACGAACTGCTGGATAGCGGGTTTATTGAATAGTTTATTTCGAGATCAGCGTCAGGATGTCCTCGAAGGACATTGACTCGCTGTCCAGGTCATTGCGCTGTTCTTCGCATTGCGTGATCTCGCAATGGATATACATTTGACGCAGTCGGTGCTCCGCCGTTTCGCGGTCGCGGGCGCTGATCACGATGTTGTCGACGGTCTGCCCGTCACGGGTTTTCAGGGAGAACGAAAATTTCGGTAGCGCGTTTGCGCTCTGCAGCATGTTCATCGCCGTTATTTCGCCTCGTCTATCATCTGCCGGGTCATGGTCTCGACTTCCGCGGCCACTTGCGTCAGCACCGGGTTGGTCGACAGCGAGGAGAGAATGGCGGAAGGGGAGATCATGCCGATCCTGGTGCGTCCCTGTTCGGTGTAGACCGAGATGCGGCAGGGCAATGCCATGTTCAGGCGCATGTCGGCGGAAAGCACTTTCGCAGCCTGTTGCGGGTTGCACACCTCGAATACCTTGCATTGCTGATCGAAGTCCACGCCCTTGCTGCGCAGCGTGTTGCCAAGGTCGTGGACGTGCAGTACGCCGAAGTTGTGGCGTTTGACGGCTTCCTCAAGGTCGGTGGCGGCCTGCTCGAAAGGTTTGTTCGATTCGGCGATGTAGTACACGTTTACCTCCTGTCGGTGTATTGATGTGCAAGGCGTCCGGCTGGTGCTTCCGGCCTGGCCGGGTGTCAGGGATTGATGATACTGCAACGATATTGTTCAGGGGAAAATTAACATTGCAGGCCATGGCAAATGGACGAACATCCGGCATCGCCAGGGACGGCGTGGCGTGTGGGTATTGGCGGGCTGCGGATGCCCGGCTATTTATCAGCGCCCGGAGAGCGCAGGTTTTTCCATGAAAATGGCTGCCAGGCCTGACTGGGTCGAGGTCCGCTGCTGCGAGCCGCAACGCATGATTTCGCAGTGATGGTACATCTGGTTGAGTTTGCGCTCGGCATCTTCCTGGGACTTGCCCATGATGCTGAGGCGCTCGATGAGCTGACCGCTCCGCGTCTTGATGGAAAATTCGTACTTTTGCACTGAATATTCTCCTACTAGAATAGTGCGGCGGCTTTTTTATAATTTATGTAAGTTTTATGTGGTCATCTTAAAGTTTCAGTGTGACCATTCATGCCTGCCGAAACCAACCCTAACATACTGTGGAGGAGTTTGTCAGCCACCAGCCCGGTTTTCGGTTCGGGGTTCGCACAAATCGGCGATCCAGATTTGTGGCGGGCTGCGCTGGAATTGGCAGTTCGATTTAATGATAATATTTGGATTGATTGTCAATCGAGCATCCCTGCGGTATTCGGGATTTAACCAACGAGGAAGAAGTTATGGCAGGCCACAGCAAATGGGCGAATATCCAGCATCGCAAGGGGCGCCAGGATGCGAAGCGCGGCAAGATATTCACGCGCCTGATCAAGGAAATTACCGTTGCGGCGAAGCTGGGCGGCGGCGACCCCGGCGCCAATCCGCGCCTGCGGATGGCAATGGAGAAGGCGCGCGAGAACAATATGCCCAAGGATACGGTGGAGAACGCGATCAAGCGCGGCTGCGGCCAGCTCGAGGGCGTGAACTACGAAGAACTGCGTTATGAGGGCTATGGCATCAACGGCGCGGCGGTGATGGTGGACTGCCTGACCGACAACAAGACGCGTACCGTGGCCGATGTGCGCCACGCGTTTTCCAAGCACGGCGGCAACCTCGGTACCGACGGTTCGGTGGCATTCCTGTTCACGCATTGCGGACAGATGGTTTTCGCGCCGGGCACCGACGAGAATGCGCTGATGGAAGTAGCGCTGGATGCGGGTGCGGAAGATATCGTCAACAACGACGATGGCAGTATCGAGGTGATCACGGCGCCAAACGATTTCGAGGCGGTCAAGGAGCGCCTCGAAGGTGCGGGCTTCAAGCCCGAGATGGCGGAAGTCACCATGAAGCCGCAGAATGAAGTGGAGTTCAGTGGCGATGATGGAGCCAAAATGCGGAAACTGCTGGATGCATTGGAGGATCTCGACGATGTGCAGGAGGTCTATACCAACGCGGCGATCGAGGAATAACTATGGCGGACCTTGCTCTTTGTTCGATGGAGGGCTGCAATAACCCTGTTCAAAAGCAAGGCCATACTCTTTGCTACTCACAT
>CAZMSI010000197.1:3478-3709 GCA_964568895.1 uncultured Sideroxydans sp.
TGTTAGGGGAGAAGGAATACGTGAAATAGAACTAAAAGCAGGACAGCCGAAGAGTCGTTGGCTACGTATGTGGTAACGCCACAGTCTAATGCGGTGCATGCCACAAACAGCTTATTTTTGAACTCTACTGCGCTAGGTGAACGGTTCAAGCTCAATGCGAAACAAATTAATAGAGTTTTATTTGATCTGGGCTGGGTAGAGAGAGAAGGCAAGGGATGGAAACCCACCGAG
>CAZMSI010000198.1:0-3696 GCA_964568895.1 uncultured Sideroxydans sp.
GAACTGCTGGGCGACATGGTGTTCGTGGAAAGCCCAGCCGTCGGGCGCCAACTGAAGGCCGGCGAAGAATGTGCCGTGGTGGAATCGGTGAAGGCCGCGGCCGACGTATATGCGCCGGTGGCCGGCACCGTAACCGAGGTCAACAGCGAACTCGACAGCGCACCTGAAAAACTCAACGAAGATCCCTATGGTGCATGGATGTTCAAAATGACGCCGGACAATGTCGCAGATCTGGACGGTCTGATGGATGCCGCAGCGTATCAGACTCACGTAGACAGCGAAGAACACTAAACACATTGATTGGCCTACTGTGCGATCGGTCTGCTGCATTGCGTGCTCGCCCACTCCTCACCTACCGACTTGGTATGTCTCGTCGCTCGCTGCGCGGCGCCTTGCATCCCGACCTGCTCGCAACGGCCACTCAACGTGTTAGCAACTAGTTTCAAGGATAGATAAATGCCTTTCATCCCCCATTCCGAAACCGACATCCGCGAGATGCTGGCCAGTATCGGCGCACCGGATATCGACGCGCTGTTCGATGAGATTCCGCCGGCGCTGCGCAACGGCAAGCTGACCCAGGTGCCTGCGGGCATGAACGAGATGCAGGTAACGCGCCTGATGAGCGAGCGCGCCGCACTCGATATGCCGCTGCTGAACTTCATCGGTGCCGGTGCCTACGAGCACCACATCCCGGCCGCGGTCTGGCAGATCGCTACGCGCGGCGAATTCTATAGCGCCTACACGCCCTACCAGGCCGAAGCCAGCCAGGGCACGTTGCAGGTGCTGTACGAATACCAGACCATGATGGCCTCGCTGACCGGTATGGATGCGTCCAATGCCAGCCTGTACGACGGCGCATCGGGTCTGGCCGAAGCGATCCTGATGGCGGTGCGCGCGCACAAGACCTCGCGCCGCGTACTGATGCCGGCCACGGTGTCGCCAATCTACCGTAGCGTAGTGCACAGCATCGTCAGGCTGCAGAATATCGAACTGATTGAAGTGCCTTTTGATGCGACATCCGGTACTACAGACATGCAGGTATTGCAGCAACACGCCGGCAACGACATCGCCGCGTTGGTGATTCCGCAGCCCAACTTTTTCGGCTCACTGGAAGACGTGGATGTGCTGACCGACTGGGCGCATGCGCAGAATGCGCTGGTCATCGCGCTGACCAACCCGCTGACGCTGGCGCTGTTGAAGGCACCGGGCAACTGGGGCGCCAAAGGCGCGGATATCGCGGTCGGCGACGGCCAGCCACTGGGTGCACCGCTGTCCAGCGGCGGTCCGCACTTCGGCTTCATGTGCTGCAAACAGGCGCTGGTGCGCCAGATGCCGGGGCGCATCATCGGGCGCACCGTCGATCTGGAGGGCAAGGTCGGTTATACGCTGACGCTGCAGGCACGCGAACAGCATATCCGCCGCGCCAAGGCCACCTCCAACATCTGTTCCAACCAGGGACTGGTGGTAACTGCTGCAACCATCCACATGGCACTACTGGGCCTGGACGGTTTGCGCCGGGTGGCTGCTGCATCGCACGCCAACACCGCGCAGCTTTCGGTGCTGGCCGGCGGCATAAATGGTGTGCAGCGTTTATTCAATGCACCGCACTTTCACGAAGTGGTGCTGCAATTGGACAAACCGGTACACGAGGTGCTCGCGAAGATGCAGCAACAGGGCGTGCTCGGCGGCTATGACCTGTCGGCGCATTACCCGCAACTCGGCCATGCACTGCTGGTATGCGCGACCGAAACCAAGACTGCCGAGGACCTGCAACGTTACGTGGACGCACTGCGCCACGCACTCAGTTAAGCGAGACCATCATGCTGATATTCGAACACTCCCAACCCGGCCGCCGCAACGCGGCACAGGCCCCTCTGCATGAGGCCGACACAGGCATTCCGGCCCAACTGCTGCGCGAGGACGAACCGCTGCTGCCGCAGGCTTCCGAGATGGATGTGGTGCGCCATTACACGCGGTTGTCGCAGAAGAATTTTTCGATCGATACCCAGTTCTACCCGCTCGGTTCCTGCACCATGAAATACAACCCGCGCGCCTGCAACTCGCTGGCGATGCTGCCCAACTTCCTGGCGCGCCACCCGCTGGCACCGGAGTCCACCGGACAGGGTTTCCTCGCCTGCCTGTACGATTTGCAGGAGATACTGAAGGACGTGACCGGCATGGCCGGTGTGTCGCTGACGCCGATGGCCGGCGCCCAGGGTGAATTCGCGGGCATTGCGATGATCCGCGCCTACCACGACGCACGCGACGACAACGCCCGCCGCGAGATCATCGTGCCGGATGCGGCACACGGCACCAACCCGGCAACCGCCGTGATGTGTGGTTATACCGTGAAGGAGATTCCGACCGACGCCAACGGCGACGTCGATCTCGATGCGTTGCGCGCCGCGGTCGGTCCGCAGACCGCCGGGCTGATGCTGACCAATCCATCCACGCTGGGCGTGTTCGAGAAACGAATCCAGGACATCCGGCAGATCGTGCACGATGCCGGCGGCCTGCTTTATTACGACGGCGCCAACCTGAATGCGATCCTCGGCAAGGTGAAGCCGGGCGACATGGGTTTCGACGTGATCCACATGAATTTGCACAAGACCTTCTCCACGCCGCACGGCGGCGGCGGACCGGGTGCGGGCGCGGTCGGCGTGGCCAAGCGCCTGCTGCCGTTCATGCCGATCCCGCTCGTCGGCACAGACGGCGACAGCTATCGCTGGCTGGCCGAACAGGACCTGCCGCAATCGATCGGCCGGCTGTCCGGCTTCATGGGCAATGCCGGCGTGCTGCTGCGCGCCTACGTGTACGCACGCATGCTGGGCGCGGAAGGCATGCACCGCGTGGCCGACTTCGCCACACTGAACGCGAACTACCTGATGGCCGAGTTGCAGAAAATCGGCTACGCGGTTGCCTTCCCGCAGCGCCGCGCCAGCCACGAATTCATCGTGTCGGCGAAAGAACTGAAGGATGCCACCGGCGTGACCGCGATGGACATCGCCAAGCGCCTGCTGGACAAGGGCTTCCATGCCCCGACTACCTATTTCCCGATGCTGGTGGCCGAGTGCCTGTTGATCGAGCCGACCGAGACCGAATCGAAGGAAACGCTGGATGCCTTCGTCGCCGCAATGAAGGAAATCCGCGAGGAAGCCCTGGCCGATGCCACCATGGTGAAGGGCGCACCCTATTCCCAGCCGGTGCGCAGACTGGACGACGTGAAAGCAGCGCGCGAACTCGATCTCGCCTGGAAAAAATCCTGACCTACACCTGACGCAACATCACTGTCATAATCAACCCGCACAATCGCGGGTTGGTTCATTTCAGGAGACGTGCAGTGGAAAGTCCATACAAAGGCAAAACCGGCTTACAGCGTTTATGGAATGCATTCGGTTACTCGCTGGCCGGGTTCCGCGCTGCTTACAAGCACGAAGACGCCTTCCGCCAGGAAGTCCTGCTCGCCGTCATCATGGTGCCGCTGGCGCTATGGCTGCCATCCAGTCATATCGGCAAGGCGCTGATGATCGGCAGCGTGCTGCTGGTGATCGTGGTCGAACTGTTGAACTCCGCGATCGAAGCCGCCGTCGACCGCATCTCGCTGGACAGCCACGACCTCGCCAAACGCGCCAAGGACATCGGCAGTGCTGCCGTACTGGTAAGCCTGATCAACGTGCTGGTGGTATGGGGGCTGGT
>CAZMSI010000199.1:0-3664 GCA_964568895.1 uncultured Sideroxydans sp.
TAAAAGCCACGCTTGGGCCAGGTGCGGTGACGCTATGCGGCGCGCAGGTGAACAAGCTGGAAGCGCCCTACGACATGGTGAAGACCATGCGCGCCGCGGTGCTGGTGCTGGGGCCGCTGGTAGCGCGCTTCGGCGAGGCCTTCGTGTCGCTGCCCGGCGGCTGCGCCATCGGCTCGCGTCCGGTCGACCTGCACATCAAGGGCCTGCAGGCGATGGGCGCGGAAATCCACATCGAGCACGGCTACATCCATGCCAAGGCAAAGCGCCTGAAAGGCGCGCGCATCTTCTTCGACATCGTCAGCGTCACCGGCACCGAGAACCTGATGATGGCCGCGACACTGGCCGACGGCGTGACCGTGCTGGAGAACGCCGCGCGCGAACCCGAGGTGGTCGACCTTGCCGACTGTTTGCGCGCGATGGGTGCACAGATCGAAGGCGACGGCACGGACACCATCACCATCACCGGCGTGGAGAAACTGCACGGCGCCGAACACCGCATCATGCCCGACCGCATCGAAAGCGGCACCTTCCTCGTTGCAGCCGCGGCGAGCGGCGGCAGCGTTACGCTGCGCGAGACGCGCGCCGACATTCTGGAAACGGTGCTGGAAAAGCTCACCGAGGCTGGCGCAAAGATCAAGGTGGATGGCGACTCCATCCACATTGAAATGAACGGCCGCCCGAAGGCAGTCAACGTGCGCACCGCGCCGCATCCCGCATTTCCCACCGATATGCAGGCGCAGTTCATGGCGCTGAACGCGGTGGCCGAAGGCAGCGCCATGGTGGTGGAAACCATCTTCGAAAACCGCTTCATGCACGTGCAGGAGCTGCGCCGCCTCGGCGCGCAGATCGACATTGAGGGTAATACCTGCGTGGTGCGAGGCGTGGAACAACTGGAAGGGGCGACCGTGATGGCTACTGATTTGCGGGCTTCGGCCTGTCTGGTGATTGCCGGACTGGTGGCACAGGGGGAGACGGTGATCGATCGGATTTATCACCTCGATCGGGGGTATGAACATATCGAGGCGAAGCTGTCGCAGCTTGGGGCGAATATTCGCAGGTTGAAGTAGGACTTTGATTCCCGCGTTCGCGGGAATTCTCTAAACCAGAATCAAAACCGTCGGGGGTGGCCCGACGGTTTTGCTTGTAACGTTTTTGAGCTGAAATCCAATACGGATTTCAACCTCCACCCCATTTAACGTTAAAATGCGCCCCTTTACTTCAATTGCAGAACCCAGACCATGATTACCATCGCCCTCTCCAAGGGCCGCATCTTCGAAGAAACCGTGCCGCTGCTCGCAGCGGCGGGCATCACTGCGCTGGAAGACCCGGAGTCTTCGCGCAAGCTGATCCTGCCGACCAACCGCGACGATGTGCGGCTGATCATCGTGCGCGCGTCGGATGTGCCGACCTATGTGCAGTACGGCGCAGCCGATCTCGGCGTGGCGGGCAAGGATGTGCTTAACGAGCATGGCGGCACCGGGCTGTACCAGCCGCTGGACCTGAACATCGCGCGCTGCCGCATGATGGTAGCGGTGCCGAACGAATTCGACTACGACTCGGCGGTGAAGCAGGGCGCGCGGCTGCGCGTGGCGACCAAGTACGTGCAGACGGCGCGCGAGCACTTCGCGGCAAAGGGGGTGCACGTCGATCTGATCAAGCTGTACGGATCGATGGAGTTGGCGCCGCTGGTCGGCTTGTCCGATGCGATCGTCGACCTGGTCAGCAGCGGCGGCACGCTGAAGGCAAACAATCTCAAGGCGGTGGAGGAGATCATGCCGATCTCGTCGCGGCTGGTGGTGAACCAGGCATCGCTGAAACTCAAGCGCGCCATACTGCAACCGATGATCGAGGCATTTGCACAGGCGGTAAAGAAATGAACATCAGGAAACTGGATTCGAAACAGGCGGATTTTGCGGCGCAACTGGATGCGCTGCTGGCGTTCGAGGCGACTGCCGACGACAAACTGGAGGCTACGGTTGCGGTCATCCTGGCCGACGTGAAACGACGCGGCGACGAAGCGGTGCTGGAGTGCACGCGCAAGTTCGACCGGTTGCAGCTGACCGATGCGGCGGCGATGGAATTGCCGCTGGACGAACTCAAAGCCGCGTTCGACGGCCTGCCGGATGCGCAGCGCAGCGCACTGGAACAAGCCGCGCAACGCGTGACCGCCTACCACGAAAAACAGCGCATGGAGTCGTGGAGCTACACCGAGGCCGATGGAACGCTGCTCGGTCAGCAGGTGACGCCGCTGGATCGCGTGGGACTGTACGTTCCGGGCGGCAAGGCGGCCTATCCCTCGTCGGTGCTGATGAATGCGCTGCCAGCGAAGGTTGCCGGCGTTGCCGAACTGATCATGGTGGTGCCCACACCCGACGGCGTGAAGAATCAACTGGTGCTGGCGGCCGCACACCTGTGCGGCGTGGATCGCGTGTTCACCATCGGTGGCGCGCAGGCGGTGGCGGCACTGGCCTACGGCACGGCGACCATCCCGAAGGTGGACAAGATCGTCGGCCCCGGCAACGCCTACGTGGCGTCGGCCAAGCGCCGCGTATTCGGCGTATGCGGTATCGACATGATTGCCGGACCTTCCGAAATCCTGGTGATCTGCGATGGCAAGACCAGCCCGGACTGGATTGCGATGGACCTGTTCTCGCAGGCCGAGCACGACGAACTGGCGCAGGCCATCCTGGTCACGCCGGATGCGGATTTCGCCGCAGCCGTTGCGCAAAGCGCAGATAAACTGCTGGAGCAGATGCCGCGCAAGGAAATTATCCGCACTGCGCTGGAAAATCGCGGCGCGCTGATAACGGTGGCCGACATGGACGAGGCCTGTGCGATTGCCAACCGTATCGCGCCGGAACACCTGGAGTTATCGGTGGACGACCCGCAGGCCTGGCTGCCGAAAATCAGGCACGCCGGTGCGATTTTCATGGGGCGCTATACCTCGGAATCGCTGGGCGATTACTGCGCCGGCCCCAACCACGTGCTGCCGACCTCGGGCACCGCGCGTTTTTCCTCCCCGCTCGGGGTGTACGACTTCCAGAAGCGCAGCAGCCTGATCCAGGTGTCTGCCGAGGGCGCACAGACGCTGGGGGCGATCGCTTCCGAGCTGGCGTTCGGCGAGGGCCTGCAAGCGCACGCGCAATCGGCGTTATTCCGCAAGGGCTGATTTTCCTGCCCCTGACCGGGCATGGCCCGCTTTTTGCTCTAAATCCTACAGATTCCCTTTGACAATACGCTGCGTTATGTGGATAATCGCGGGCTCTTTTGGGAGGGGTTCCCGAGCGGTCAAAGGGATCAGACTGTAAATCTGACGGCTCTGCCTTCGAAGGTTCGAATCCTTCCCCCTCCACCAGAATGGTGAATTTTGGGGCTGGTGGTGATAGTTACTCTGTCGCTGGGCGACGGTGAGGTGCGCGGGTGTAGCTCAATGGTAGAGCAGAAGCCTTCCAAGCTTACGACGAGGGTTCGATTCCCTTCACCCGCTCCAGTTTGTGTTGTTTGTATCGGTGTTTTCGCGGGATGAGCGCAAGGCGTGTGACCGGAAGACAGTATTGATTGATACGGCGAGGCCGCACAACGGATCGCCTGCGGAAATCACCGGATAACGCCCATGTGGCTCAGTGGTAGAGCACTCCCTTGGTAAGGGAGAGGTCGCGAGTCC
>CAZMSI010000200.1:0-3648 GCA_964568895.1 uncultured Sideroxydans sp.
GCTTTCATGTCCACGTCGGCCTTTTCTGCGGTGGAGAATTCCAGCAGCGGTTTGGCGTCGAAATTGAACAGGTTGGCAACGATTACGGCCGGAAATTGTTCGACGGCGACGTTGTTGATATTCACCGCATCGTTATAGAACTCGCGGCGGTCGGCGATGCCGTTCTCCAGGCCGGTGATGCGGTTCTGCAACTGCATGAAGTTCTCGTTGGCCTTCAGTTCGGGATAGGCCTCGGCTACCGCGAACAGGCCGCCAAGGCTGGCGCGCATTGCACCTTCGGCATGGCCCAGCGCGGCAATGTCATGCCCCTCGCGTGCGCTTTGCACCTGCGAACGCGCAGTGATGACGCGTTGCAGGGTTTCCTGTTCGAACTGTTTGTACTGCTTGCACACCTCGACCAGCTTGGGCAGCTCGTCATGGCGCTGTTTGAGCAGTACGTCGATGTTGGCCCAGGCCTGGGCCACGGCATTTTTCAGTCGTACCAGGTTGTTGTACAGGCTGATGCCGTAGACCAGCACCACGATGGCAATGCCGAGAAGAATCAAACCCGTGTTCATGATATCTCCCTGTAATTATTTTATGATGATGCAATCATAAAACAAAAGCATGGCGGCATGGTTGTTACAGCTTCGGATTCTGGTTACACTTGCGGCGCCGTAACGTGATGCGACCATTCATTCATAGTGCAAGGAGTCGATTCATGAGCAGCACCGTCAACGACGCTTTATTCCATCCGATCCGCCGCGATCGCCTGCTGCAGGAAGCAGAGCACGATACCTACAAAGCCAGGGGAAAACTGCATGAGCCGACAGTCTGTCCGGACTGCGGCGCGGTATTCAAGGCGGGCCGCTGGCAATGGGCGGAACGCCCCGCCGATGCCCACGAAGAACGCTGTCCGGCCTGTCATCGCCAGCATGATGAATTTCCTGCGGGCTATGTGCATCTGGCCGGCGATTTCCTTAATTCGCACGAGGTGGAAATCCTCAATCTGGTGCGCCATCAGGAAACGCAGGAAAAGGCGGATCATCCGCTGAAACGCATCATGAATATCGAGCGGATACCCGAGGGCTACCAGATTACTACCACCGACATCCACCTGGCGCGCAGGATAGGCGAGGCCATCCATGATGCTTATCAGGGTGAACTGGAGTTTCACTACAATCCGCAGCAATTCCTGCTGCGCGTAAACTGGTCTCGCTGATTGTCGAGGTAGGCATGCTGCGTAATTCGGGTGCCCACTATGGTGCCATTGCCCGTTTGCTGCACTGGGGCATGGCTTTGCTGATCATCGTTTCCATCGCGGCAGTCGAACTGCACGATTTATTTCCCAAGGGCGGTGCTGTGCGCAACGGGATGATGATGGCGCATTTCCAGATCGGGCTGCTGGTGTTTGTGCTGGTCTGGGTGAGGCTGGCGGCCGTGTTTACCGACAAGGTGCCACCGATCACGCCCGCGCCGCCGCAGTTGCAGCACGTGGCTGCGAAGCTGGTTCACCTTGCGCTTTATGCCGCGATGATTGCGCTGCCCATCCTGGGTGTGCTGATGACGCAGGCGGCAGACCATTCGCTTGCGCTGCTGGGCATCGTGCAGGTGCCGACCTTCATCGGCGTCGACAAGGACTTTTCCAAGGAACTGAAAGAGGTGCACGAGGTTATCGGCAACGTCCTGATCGGCCTGGTCGTGGCTCACGTCGCCGCTGCTTTCTGGCATCACATCAAGCAGCATGACGACACCTTGTTGCGCATGCTGCCGCCTCGCCGCAACAGCTAAAGTTTTAGCGGGCGGACAGTCATCACTTCCGCCACCCGGTCGCGCCAGCTTGCCGGGTCGGCATCCACAAACAGTTCAATTTCGTTGCCGTCGGGATCGGCGAGGTAGAGCGACTGGCTGACGCCGTGGTCGCTCATGCCGATCAGTTGCACGCCGTGCTGTTCCAGCTGTGCCTTGCAGGCGCGCAATTCGTCCAGCGTGTCGCCCACCTTGAATGCAATGTGGTACAGGCCGACGGCATGCGGGTCCGGATCGGGAGCGCGGTCGCCGAGCTGCAGCAGGCCGATGTCGTGGTGGTTGGAGCCGAACGAGAAGAAAGCCATTGCCCCGCGATAGCGCATGACTTCCTGCATGCCGAGTACGTCGCGATAGAAGGTGGCGGAACGCTCGAGGTTGCGCACCTTGAGGACGACGTGGCCGATGGCTTTGATCTGCATGGTTGGTCCTCGCGGAATGTTTATGCCGGAGCCGAGCCTCCACCGCAAGGTCAAGGAGCTATTCGGCTATTAGCCGAACTTCTAAACCTTGTGGCTACGGCCGGGCTTGCGCCCTTAACATTCGCTGCGCTCATGTGAGCCTTCGCCGCAAGGTAAAAGAGTTCTTGGCCTGCTAGCCAAAGAACTCTTTTACCTTGTCCATCCACGATTTGCTGCGCGGGCTGTGGCGGGCGCTGTCCTGGTCGTTGATTTCCTGGAATTCATGCAGCAATTCCTTCTGGCGTTCGGTGAGCTTGACCGGTGTTTCCACCACCACGTGGCAATGCAGGTCGCCATGGGTCGAACTGCGCACGCCCTTGATACCTTTGCCGCGCAGGCGGAAGATTTTCCCGCTTTGGGTTTCGGCGGGAATCTTGATGCGAGCCGAACCGTCCAGCGTGGGGATTTCGATTTCCCCGCCCAGCGCGGCAGTGGCGAAACTGATCGGCATTTCGCAATGCAGGTCGCTGTGGTCGCGCTGGAACACCGAGTGCGGCGCGATGTGGATCACTACGTACAGGTCGCCGGTCGGGCCGCCGTTTACCCCGGCTTCACCTTCGCCGGAGAGGCGGATGCGGTCATCGTTGTCTACGCCGGCCGGGATTTTGACCGACAGCGTCTTGTGGTGCTTGACGCGTCCTGCGCCGTGGCAATCGCTGCACGGCGAGGTGATCTGCTTGCCGCTGCCATGGCAGCGCGGGCAGGTCTGCTGGATCGAGAAGAATCCCTGTTGCATGCGCACCTGCCCATGCCCGCCGCAGGTGGAGCAGGTGGTCGGGCTGGTGCCGGGCTTGGCGCCCGAGCCGTGACAGGTTTCGCACTCGGCCATGGTCGGCACGCGGATCTGCGTCTCGGTGCCGCGCGCGGCCTGTTCCAGCGTGATCTCCATGTTGTAGCGCAGGTCGGCGCCGCGATGCACGTTGCTGCGTCCGCGTCCACCGCCACCACCGAAGATGTCGCCGAAGATGTCGGAAAAATCGAAGCCTTGCGCCCCGCCGGCACCGAACGGATTGCCGCCGCCCATGCCGCCTGCCTCGAACGCGGCGTGGCCGTACTGATCGTATGCCGCACGCTTCTGTTCGTCGCTCAGCGTCTCGTAGGCTTCCTTCGCTTCCTTGAAGTGCTCCTCCGCGTTCGGGTTGTCCGGGTTGCGGTCGGGATGGTGCTTCATCGCCAGTTTGCGATAAGCCTTCTTGATTTCTTCGTCCGATGCGTCGCGATTGACGCCCAGCACTTCGTAATAGTCTTTTTTGCTCATGCTGAAAAGGATAAAGGACCGGGGACCGAGTTGCCGGGTGGGCTAGCTCTATCCTCGATCCCTGATCCCCGCTCCTTTATTTGTCGTCTTTTACTTCGGTGAACTCAGCATCGACTACATCGCCTTCGTCCTTGGCTGCTTCGG
>CAZMSI010000201.1:0-3584 GCA_964568895.1 uncultured Sideroxydans sp.
TGATCACCGGGATGCCGTGCAGTTCCGCCAGTTCCTGCACGCTATCGAACCAGATGTTCTCGTTCTGATTGTCGCGATGCGTGACCACCAGCGCGACGTCTACACCATGCGCCAGCAGGACACTCAAACAGCGGACGCCGACATTGTGATACGCAAAAACGACCGCCCTACCCACAATTCCCCCCCCGCAGGAGAGGGCATCGGCGTCTGCTCATCGCGTCCGCACCGAGGCTGCGCCCACCGTGACGCGATGGCCCAACATTATGGCAGGCGAACACAACTGCACGGCTCATACCTGCTCGTCCGTAAACAGCGGCGGTACAGTTGGCTCCTCGACGACCTTCTTGCGTGAACGCCTCGTTTTGGGTTTTTCGGTTTTGGTTTCCAGGATCGCCTCGACCAGATATCGCGGCCGGTGGCGTACCTGCTGGTAGACGCGGCCGACGTATTCACCCAGCAGGCCGATGCCGAACAAGGCGATGCCGATCAGGAAGAACATCAGCGCAAACAGCGTGAACATGCCACCCTCTTCCGGGCCGATGATCAAGCGGCGCGCCGCCAGCAGCAGGAACAGCAATCCGGAGCTGATCGACACCGCCATGCCAACCATCGAAAATATCTGCAGCGGCATCAGCGAAAAGCCGGTCATCAGATCGAAGTTTAGCCGGATCAGGCTGTACAGCGAATATTTGGATTCGCCCGCCGAACGTTCTTCGTGTCCCACCGTCACTTCGGCCGGGTTGCGCGCAAAGTTGTAGGCCAGTGCGGGGATGAAGGTATTCACCTCGTGGCAGGAATTGACCGCATCGACGATGTGACGGTCGTAGGCGCGGAACATGCAGCCCTGGTCGGTCATCTTGATGTGGGTGATGCGCTCGCGCAGCCCGTTCATCGCGCGCGAGGCATAGTGGCGCCAGGCGCTATCGTTGCGCTGACGGCGGATCGAGCCGACGTAGTCGTGGCCCTCGTCCATCTTCGCCAGCAGCACGCCGGTGTCTTCCGGCGGGTTCTGCAGGTCGGCATCCAGCGTCACGATACGCTGGCCGCGGCTCTGCTCGAAGCCGGCCATGATCGCCATATGCTGGCCGAAATTGCCGTTGAACAGGATTACCCGGGTTACCTCGGGACGCTTCTGGAACTGCTCGCGCAGGATCGCGGCGGAACGGTCGCGGCTGCCGTCGTTGACGAATATGACCTCATAGGCAATATCCAGCTTGTCCAGTGCCGGGTACAAACGATCGAACAGTGCCTGCAGGCCCTGCTCTTCGTTATAGACGGGAATGACGACGGATAATTGGGGATTAGTCATGGAGCGGCATTTTAGCGCAGAGCGGCGTGATAACGAAATGCTCTAGCCTGCCAGTACCTCGCGCACCGCCACAACCACGCGCTCCACATCCGCCTCGCCCATCCTCGGAAACAGCGGCAAGGTGACGATGCGGCGGCCGACACTCTCGGCAACCGGAAACATGCCTTCCTTGAAACCGCGCTCGCGGTAAAGCTGGAACAGGTGGATAGGAGGATAATGCACACCGCAACCGATGTTGTGTTCCTTCATTTTTTCCATGAAATCGCTGCGCACCGCGCCTTCCGGCAGCACGATCTGGAACATGTGCCAGTTGGTATTTTCGAAGTCCTGCACTGGCAATTGCACACCGGTCTGGAATTCGAAATCCACCCCGAAGGTCGCAAAATAATGCCGCGCCAGTTCGTAGCGGCGCGCGGTAATCGCTTCGAGCTGCGGTAACTGGTTGAGGCCGATAGCGGCAGAGATGTCGGTCATATTGAACTTGCCGCCCAGCACGTCCACCTCCATGCCGTCGAATCCACTGCGGGTAACGCCCTGCAAGCGATATTTTTCGGCCAGCCGCACTTCGTCGGAATTGCTCATCACCAGACAGCCGCCTTCGGCAGTGGTGAGGTTCTTGTTGGCCTGGAAACTGAACGAGACCAGATCGCCGAAACTGCCGATGCGCTTCCCTTTCCAGGTCGAGGCAATGGCCTGCGCCGCATCCTCCACCACACGCAGGCCGTGTCTGGTGGCAATCGCATAAAGCCGCTCCATGTTCACCGGTAAGCCGGAAAGATAGACCGGGATGATGGCCCGTGTTTTCGGCGTAATGGCCGCCTCCAGCTTCTCGAGGTCAATGTTGCGCGTAAGCGGGTCGATGTCGGCAAACACCGGCGTAGCCCCGACTTCGAGGATCACGTTGGCCGTCGCCACCCAGGAAAGTGGCGTGGTAATGACTTCGTCGCCCGGTCCGATGCCGGCAATGCGCAAGGCGATCTCCATGGTGCAGGTGCCGGAATTGAAAGTGCGCACCGGGCGTCCGCCGAAATACTCGGACAGCTGCTTTTCGAACTCCTGCACTTTCGGGCCGCTGGTAATCCAGCCGGAGCGCAGCACTTCGCTTACCGCGGCGATCGCGTCTTCGTCGATATGGGGTCTGGCAAATGGAAGGAATTCACTCATGTGCTTTGAAAGTTCAGGCGCGTGAAATAATGGCCACGCCCAGGATGATCACACCGATGCCCAGCACTTTGGCCGGGTTGAACGCTTCGTTGAACAGGAACCAGGCCGCCACGGCATTCACCACATAGCCCAGCGACAGCATTGGATAGGCAATGCTGACCTGCACCCGGGACAGCGCCAGGATCCAGATCACCACACTGAGCCCGTAACAGAACAGAGCGGAGAGGATGTGCCACTCGGTCGCCAGCTTCCAGCCGATAGGCAGGATGTTGTCGCGGCTGAACTCGAAATAGCCGATACTGGTGGTGCCGGCCTTGATCAACAGCTGCGCGCCGGCGTTCAGCATTACGCCGACGAAAATCAGGCTGAAGCTGACCAGGTTCATGGCTTGCTCACTACCACGTACTGCGTGTCCCGATAGATCACTTTCATCGCCAATCCTTCCTTCTGCAATTGCGGATAGACCAGCACCGGCATGATCGCCAGTGCTGCCGGCTGCGCCTGCCAGATTTTGGCAAATTTCCTGAAATTTGGTATCCAGCGCTGCGGCTCCCGCATGATACCGAATGCCATCTCATCCTGATAGGCAACCAGGGTAAATGTGCGTTTCAGGTAGAACGGCAGGGTCTGCTCGTACATCCCGACCGAATAGAGCGGTTCGTCCGGCTTGACCAGCGGGCGGATAGCCGCGGCAATATAGTAGCCCGAACGTTCGCGTGCCACCGTGTTGTGTCCAGACACACCAATCTGCGCAGCCAGCAGCGAGCACAGTGCCAGCACCAGCAGCGCCGTTGGCGTGCGCTCGCGATGCAACAGGAATAATGACGACGCAACGCCGAGCAGCCACACCACTGCCGCCGCAACCAGCCAGTGGGAATAATTGCCATACATTTCGACTTCCAGCGGGTTATCCGCCAGCTTTGCCGCGCGCGGTGCCAACCCCAGCGCCAGCAGCGCCGCCGGCAGCATGGGCGCCAGCAGCCAGAACAACCGGCGCGGTGTCATCATAGCCAGTTGCCGGCCCATCAGCAGCGCCAGCGCCGGAAACATCGGCAACAGGTAGGATGGCAGCTTGGAGTCGGAAATCGAAAAAAACACATAGATGAACACG
>CAZMSI010000202.1:0-3582 GCA_964568895.1 uncultured Sideroxydans sp.
CATCAGCACCAGGTCATCGTCGGTAATCAGGTAGCGCGCCGGGCGCAGACCGTTGCGGTCCAGCGTGGCACCGATCTGGCGGCCGTCGGTAAAGGCCACGGCGGCGGGGCCGTCCCACGGCTCCATCAGCGCGGCATGGTATTCATAGAACGCACGGCGTTCCTCGTCCATCAGTGTGTTGTTGGCCCAGGCCTCCGGGATCAGCAGCATCATCGCGTGCGGCAACGAGTAGCCACCAGCCACCAGCAACTCCAGCGCATTGTCGAAACAGGCAGAGTCGGATTGGCCCTCTGTGATCAGCGGCCACAATTTTTCCAGGTCCTTACCGAGGAACTTCGACGACATCGCAGCATGGCGTGCCGTCATCCAGTTGACATTGCCGCGCACGGTGTTGATCTCGCCGTTATGCGCAATCATGCGAAACGGATGCGCCAGATCCCAGGTGGGGAAAGTATTGGTGGAGAAGCGCTGGTGTACCAGTGCCAGTGCGCTCTCCACCGTCGGATCCTGCAAATCGAGATAGTACTGGCCGACCTGGTTGGCCAGCAGCATACCCTTGTATACGATGGTGCGCGATGACAGGGAAGGGATGTAGAAACCATTGCCCTGGGTATCCGGCAGCGCGCGCACTGCATGTTCGACAGTCTTGCGGATCACGAACAGTTTGCGCTCGAACGCATCCTGGTCGGCGCAATGCCTGCCGCAGCCAATGAATACCTGGCGTACCAGCGGCTCTTCTTTCCTGACGCTCTCGCCAAGGCCACTGCTGTCCACCGGCACGTCACGCCAGCCCAGCAGCTTCTGGCCTTCGGCCTTGATCTTGTCGGCAACGATACGCTCGCAAGCGGTGCGTGCCTTGGCCGCGCGCGGCAGGAACAGCATACCAACACCATAACTGCCGACCTCGGGCAGAACAAGACCCTGCGCAGCACAGGCTTTGCGCAAAAAGGCATCTGGAGTCTGCAGCAGGATGCCAGCGCCATCGCCGGCCAGCGGATCGGCGCCAACCGCGCCGCGGTGCGTCAGGTTCTCCAGTATCTGCAACCCCTGGCGTATCGTGTCGTGGCTGGGCTTGCCCTTGATGTGTGCAACAAAACCAACCCCACATGCATCGCGCTCCTGGCGCGGATCGTACAAGCCTTGCTGCTGCGGCAACGAAGAATAAATCACGTTGTTCCTTATCAAATCATTCGGACGCATTTCGTGGCCGACAAAAGACCACCACCCGTTATTAAAATCAAAGCGAAAGGGCGGGAATGTTACCCTGTCTCGGGTTGCACGGCAACAGCAGGGAGAACGTGGTTTTGCCTCAGATCGGCATTTCTTCCACCGCAAAGATGCGGCGATACTCGCGGATGGCATAGCGGTCGGTCATGCCGGCAATGTAATCGGCTACCGCGCGAGGCCTGTCGACCTCGGCCTGTTGCTGGAATTGCGGCGGCAACAGACGCGGATCATCCATAAATGTGTGGAACAAGTCGCTGATAATGCGATGCGCCTTGGCGCTCATGCGCATTACGCGGTAGTGGCGGTATAGACGGGTTCGCAGGAATGCCTTGAGTTCGCGGCTCTGTTCGACCAGCTCTGCGCTGAATGCGACGATGGGTGGGGCATTGCGTATATCTTCCATATCTTGCGGCGCATACCGCTGCAGGTTTTTTTCGGTTTCCAGCATCAGATCGGAGACCAAGGCATTGATCATGCGCCGTATCGTTTCGTGGATCAACCGGCGCTCAGCCAACTCGGGGTATGCCTGGCGTACCGCCTCCATGTGCCCGGCAAACAGCTTGACCGCAGCAAGCTGCTCCAACTGGATCAGACCGGAACGCAGGCCATCGTCCACATCATGGTTGTTGTAGGCAATTTCATCGGCCAGGTTGGCGATTTGCGCTTCCAGTGTGGGACGCCGATTGCCGAGGAAACGCTCACCCACGTCGCCCAGCGTAGCCGCACGTTCGGCTGAGCAATGCTTGAGTATGCCTTCGCGCGTCTCGAAGCAGAGGTTAAGTCCGTCGAACGCAGCATAACGCTCTTCCAGCAAATCCACCACGCGCAGCGATTGCAGGTTGTGCTCGAAGCCACCGCAATCCTTCATGCAGGCATTTAACGCCTCTTGTCCGGCATGCCCGAATGGCGTGTGACCGAGATCGTGCGCCAGTGAAATCGCCTCGACCAGATCTTCGTTCAGCTTCAGGCGGCGCGCGATCGAACGCCCGATCTGTGCTACTTCGATGCTGTGGGTCAGGCGTGTGCGAAACAGGTCGCCTTCATGGTTGACGAATACCTGGGTTTTATATTCGAGACGACGAAATGCGGTGGAGTGAATGATGCGGTCACGGTCGCGCTGGAATGCACTGCGCGCGAAGGGAACATCCTCCACTACACGACGACCGCGCGAATTGTGTTCAGTAGCGGCATAAGGCGCCAACTCAGCCATGCACAGCATCCAGCGTCTGGTGCAACAATTCCGGCGGCGCCTCCGACACCACGGCCTGGCCGATCGCCTTAAGCAGCACAAAGCGTATTTTGCCGCCCTGCACTTTCTTGTCCAGTCCCATCAGCTCCAGGTATTTTTCTGCGCCCAGTGTGGGCGCAACAATGGGCAGTCCGGCCCGTTCGAGCAAATTACCGATGCGCACAACATCCGCCTCGCCAATCCAGCCCAGCCGTCGCGACAGGTTAGCGGCCATGATAGTACCTGCCGCCACCGCTTCACCGTGTAGCCATACGCCGTAGCCCATACCGTTCTCGATGGCATGACCGAAGGTATGGCCAAGGTTGAGCAGGGCGCGTTCGCCGCTTTCGCGCTCGTCGGCCGCAACCACTGCGGCCTTGTTTTGGCAACTGTGTGTGATGGCATATTGCAGTGCATCCGCATCGCGCGCCAGCAACTGCTCTATATGCTTTTCCAGCCATTCAAAGAATGGCAGGTCGCGAATCAGGCCGTATTTGATTACTTCGGTGATGCCGGCGCGCAATTCGCGATCCGGGAGCGTATCCAGTGTGGCTATATCAGCCAGCACGACTTGCGGTTGATAGAACGAACCTATCATGTTCTTGCCCAGCGGGTGGTTGATGCCGGTCTTGCCGCCGACCGAGGAATCCACCTGTGCCAGCAGCGTGGTAGGAATCTGGATGAACGGCACACCGCGCAGGTACGTAGCTGCAGCAAAGCCGGTCATATCGCCGATAACGCCGCCGCCCAGCGCAATCAGTGGTGTGCTGCGCTCGCAGCGATGGCTGAGCAAGGCGTCATAAATCAGGTTAAGTGTTTCTGCATTCTTGTATTTTTCACCATCTGGCAGAATGATCGGTACTACGCTGACACCGTGACCCTCCAGCAAGGTCTGTAATTGCCCCAGGTACAACGGAGCAACCGTGGTATTGGTTACTATGGCAACTCGCTTGTGCTGCAGGTAGGGCAGCAGCAAGTCAGCGCGACCCAGCAAACCGCTGGCAATATGTATGGGATAGCTGCGTTCACCCAGTCCGACGTTTAATGTTTCCATGAGCCGCTTACATCGAAATTATTTTCGTTTCCAGTTCCTGCTGCAACTTAAATACCAGGTTATGCACGCTTTG
>CAZMSI010000203.1:0-3573 GCA_964568895.1 uncultured Sideroxydans sp.
CTGTTGCAGGCGGTTGAGTACATTCTGCTGGAATTCCCGCAGGCTGAACCGCTTAGCCATGTCTAGCCCAGCGCCGCAATCTTGCCTAGCAGCTCGGCCGCATCTACGGGTTTGACCACATAATCTTTCGCACCCTGGCGCACCCCCCAGACCTTATCGGTCTCCTGGCCCTTGGTCGTCACGATAATGACCGGGATGTGCTGCGTTGCCGGATCCTGGGTGATGGCGCGAGTTGCCTGGAAGCCGTTCAACCCGGGCATGACCACGTCCATCAGGATCAGGTCCGGCAGATCCGACTTGGCCTTGGCGACGCCGGATTCACCGTCTTCGGCAAATATCGTCTCAAACCCTTCCTTGGTTAACAGTTCTCCCATGATGTGCCGTTCGGTAGCCGAATCGTCCACCACTAAGACTTTTTTAATTGCCATGAGTGCTCTCCTCTTGTCGATGCTGAATTTGTGCGATAACGGTTTCTATGAGGCTTTTCTTGCTGAATGGTTTGGTCAGGTACTGATCGGATCCGACCAGCTTGCCGCGCGCGCGGTCAAACAGGCTGTCCTTGCTGGTCAGCATGACAACCGGCGTATCCTTGTACTCTCGGTGATTTTTGATCAGGGCGCAGGTCTGGTAGCCATCCAGACGCGGCATCATGACATCGACAAAAACAATGTCAGGCTTGGTATCGACTACCTTGGACAGGCCGTCGAAACCATCTTCTGCCAGTATCACTTGGCAACCTGCCTGCGACAGGAATATCTCACCGCTACGGCGTATGGTATTGCTGTCGTCAATAAGTACTACCTTGATCCCCGACAGAGGCAGACTGTCGCCCACGATCCCCTCCTACATTTATGATTTTATCAGCCAACCCGGGAATTCCCGTATTCTGATGCTACCTTATTTCAAGGCAGAATGTTAACTGTTTTTTTGGTGGCAATGGCAACTCAGCGTTGCCAGAAGCGTGGCGTAAAGATGATCAGCAGCGTAAAGATTTCCAGGCGTCCGGCCAGCATCGCCACTATGCACACCCAGTCCTGAAAACCATTCAGCCCGGCATAGTTGCCAGCCGGGCCGACCGCACCCAGGCCCGGGCCGGCATTGTTGATACAGGCGATGATCGCCGAGAAGGCCGAAATGAAATCCATTCCGCTGATCACCAGCGCAAAGGTCAGTATCACTACACTCATGAAGTACAGGAAGATGAAGCCCAGAACCGAGAACACGATATTGTTGGGTACCACGTGGCCGCCGATCTTCATCGGGTTGATTGCCGACGGATGCAGCAAGCGCAGGAACTCGCGTCCCGCCTGCTTGAACAGCACCAGGGTGCGGATCATCTTGATGCCGCCGCCGGTGGAACCGGAGCTGGCTACAATACAACCCAGGAACAACATCCACAGCGGCGCGAAAATCGGCCAATGGCTGAAGTCCGTACTGGAAAAACCGCAGTCCGTCGCGAGCGACACCAGGTTGAAGCTGGCATAACGCAATGCCCTCCAGAAGCTGGTGTATGTGCCCTGCCACCACAGGAAGCACGCCACCATCACGCAGCTTCCCAGTATCAGCGCCAGCGTCCCCACCGCTTCGGTATCCCGCAGGTATAACCTCAGGTTTTTTTCGCGCCACACCAGAAAATGCGTGGCAAAATTGACTGCCGCCAGCAGCATGAAAACGATCAGCACCAGTTCGATGGCGGGCGAATTGAAATAACCGATGCTGGCATCATGCGTGGAAAAACCGCCCAGGCTCATGGCGGCAAAGGCATGGCATACCGCATCCAGCCAGTTCATTCCGGCCGCCTTGAGTGCCAACACGCAGGCCATAGTGATGCTGAAATACACCAGCCAAAGTTTGCGCGCGGTCTCGGTGATTCTGGGTGTCAGTGCAGAATCCTTCATCGGTCCCGGTGTCTCGGCCTTGTACAACTGGCGTCCGCCGACGCCCAGCAACGGCAGGATGGCCACCGCCAGCACGATGATGCCCATGCCGCCCAGCCAGTTCAACTCATGCCGCCACAGGTTGATGGCAGGCGGCAGATGGTCCAGCCCGGACAGCACGGTGGCACCGGTGGTGGTGATGCCGGACATGGTTTCGAAATAGGCGCTGGTAAACGACAGCTTGCCGATCACCAGCAGTAACGGAAACGTGGCGACCGCCGGCATCGCCGTCCACATCCCCACCACCAGCAGATAGCCATGGCGAATCGAAAGCTGCCCTTTGTAACGCCGCGTCAACATCCACAGCAACAGGCCGGTTGCAAACGTCATCACCATCGCCAGCAGGAAATCGATCTGAGTACCGTCCTTGTATATCAGGGAAGTTGCTATTGGCAATAGATATGCCAGGCTGAACATCACCAGCATCAGGCCCAGCGCATGGAAGACGGTAAGCGCACGCCGCATCAGAAAAAGCCTATATCAACCTGGAACAATTTCTCGATCTTGCGGATCATCGCCTTGTTGATTACAAACACGATGACGTGGTCTTCTGCTTCAATCACCGTATCGTGGTGGCCCATTATCACTTGCTCGCCGCGCACGATGGCGCCGATGGTCGCGCCCTTGGGCAGATCGATTTCGTCAATACGTCGGCCCACTACCTGCGAAGACTTGCGGTCACCGTGTGCCACCAGTTCCAGCGCCTCGGCCGCGCCGCGCCGCAGCGAATGCACCATCACCACATCACCGCGCCGCACGTAAGCCAGCAGGGAACCGATGGTGACGTGCGCCGGTGACAGCGCAATGTCGATTTTGCCGCCCTGTACCAGTCCAACGTAAGCGCTGCGATTGATCAGCGAAATCACCTTGTGCGCACCGCCACGCTTGGCCAGCAGCGACGCCATGATGTTATTTTCGTCATCATTGGTTAGCGCACAGAACACATCCACCTCGCCGATGTGCTCGGCCTCCAGCAGGTTCTCGTCAGTACCGTCGCCGCTCAACACCAGGGTGTGTTCCATTTCACTGGCCAGACTCTCGCAGGCCTTTTTGTTGTGCTCAATGATCTTGACCTGGTAATCGTTTTCCAGCGCCAGCGCCAGACGGCGTCCGATGTTGCCGCCGCCCACGATCATTACCCGCTTGGCCGGTCTGTCCATGTGACGCAGTTCCTTCAGCACGGTACGGATATTATGGGCCGCAGCGATAAAGAAAACTTCGTCGTTAGCTTCGATCACCGTGGAGCCCTCCGGAATGATCGGCCGATCCTGACGGAAAATTGCGGCCACCCGCGTCTCGATATTCGGCATGCGGCTGCTCAGGACGCTCAATTCGCGGCCGACCAGCGAACCACCTTCGGTGGCCCGCACCGCAACCAGCGAAACAAGTCCCGAGGCAAACTCCAGTACTTGCAGCGCATTCGGAAAATCGACCAGCTTCTTGATGTAATCGGTAAGGATCTGCTCCGGACAGATCGAGAAATCGACACAGAAATTGTCGTTATTGAACAACTCGGGATGTGCCAGGTAATTGGCGGCGCGAATGCGTGCAATACGTGTCGGTGTGTTGTACAGACTGGCCGCGATCTTGCAGGCCACCATGTTGACTTCGTCGCTCATGGTCACCGCCAGCAGCA
>CAZMSI010000204.1:0-3557 GCA_964568895.1 uncultured Sideroxydans sp.
CTGTGCCATGGCATTCCATTCGTCGATCACTTTGCGGCCATGCATTGCGGTCAACGGCGCCAGCCGCTGCGCGAGCAGCTCCGGGTCGTGCAGGAAGTGTGCATATTCTTCCTGTAGCAAGGCGATACGCGTTGACAGTGGCGCATCGATGACGATGCAATCCGAGGCGCGGATTTTCTCCAGCAATGCATCGGGCAGGGCAAGGTTGCCGATTTTTCTGCTTTCAGCTTCGACGAACACCGGGCCGTCCGGTTTGAAATGGCGCAAGGCATCCCACAGCCGCGTTTCGAACATTTTCTGTCCCGGCTGGGGTTCATCCGGTAAATTGCCGAGCAGTGATCCGCGGTGCTGCGCCAGTTGTTCCAGATCGAGCACCTGCGCCCCCTGTTCCTGAAGTACGTGCAGCAAGCGGCTTTTGCCGGAACCGGTCGCGCCGCAGATCACTTGGAATTGGAGGTGCGCAGGCAGCCGTTCCAGTTCGGCGACAACGTGGCGGCGATAGGTTTTGTAACCGCCTTCGAGCCGGTCCACCCGCCAGCCGACCTGACCCAGGATGTGCGACATTGCTCCGCTACGCTGGCCGCCGCGCCAGCAATAGACCAGCGGGTGCCATTGTTTCGGTTTGTCGCGGAACAGGGTTTCCAGGTGGTGGGCGATGTTGCGCGCGATAAGTGCGGCGCCGCGTTTTTTCGCTTCGAACGGTGAAACCTGCGCATACAGTGTGCCGACCTGTGCGCGCTCTTCGTTGCTCAGCACCGGCGCGCTGATCGCGCCCGGAATGTGATCCTCGGCGTATTCTGCGGGCGAGCGCACGTCGATGATGTCGTCGTAATCGGCGAGTTGTGCTACGGTAGCGTCTCTTACGTTGCCCATGATTTTTGTATGACCGAACCCATCAAGTTGACCCATTTTTCCCACGGCGGCGGTTGCGGCTGCAAGATCGCGCCGTCGGTGCTGGCGGAAATGCTTGCCGCCATGCCGCGTCCGCCATCTTACCCGAACCTGATGATCGGTACCGAGAGCAGCGACGATGCGGCGGTATATAAACTCAACGATTACCAGGCCATTGTGGTCACCACGGATTTCTTTATGCCCATCGTGGACGATGCACAGGATTTCGGGCGTATCGCCGCAACCAATGCGCTGTCGGACGTGTATGCCATGGGAGCCACACCTATCCTGGCACTGGCAGTAGTGGGCATGCCGGTAGATAAATTGCCGCTGGATATCATCCGGGAAATCCTGGCCGGCGGGGCATCGGTTTGTGAGGATGCCTGCATTCCACTGGCGGGCGGCCATTCCATCGATACGCCGGAACCCATCTATGGATTGGCGGCAGTGGGGCTGGTACATCCGGATCACATCAAGCGTAACGATTACGCCCAGTCCGGCGATGTGCTGATTCTGGGCAAACCGCTGGGTATCGGCATCATGAGCGCAGCGTTGAAAAAAGGAGCGCTTGATGCTGAAGGTTATCGCCTGATGGTGGAGGTTACGACCCAGCTCAATCGTGTAGGCATGCATCTGGCAACGATGGAGGGCGTGCATGCGATGACTGATGTCACCGGTTTTGCCTTGCTTGGACATCTGCTGGAGATTTGCCGCGGCTCCGGGCTGGAGGCCGAAATCAGTTTCAATGATTTACCCATTTTGCAGGTGGCGCAGCAACTGGCGCAGCAGGGCTATAGCACCGGCGCGGCGGATCGCAACTGGCAAAGCTATGGGGCGGAGGTGGTTCTACCGCAGGATTTTCCGGAGTGGCAGCGCAAGCTGCTGTGCGATCCGCAGACCAGTGGTGGCCTGCTGGTGGCTTGTGCGGCAGATGATGCAAAACAGGTGCTGGCAGCTTTTCATGCCACCGGTTTCGACAAGGCATGTGTCATTGGCCGAATGACGGCGGGCGAGGCGCATGTCAGGGTAGGCAGCTAATCCACAACTACCGGCACTGCTGGCTGCGCCGGGACATCTTTCGGGGTGCGTATCAACAACAACAGCGGCAGCATCAGCGCAAAATTGAGCGTGGCAAACCAGAAGCTGTCGATGTAGGCGGCGTTCTGCGCCTGATGGAATACTGCATGCGCAACGATGGCGATGCCTTTTTCGTCGAGGATGCCCAGATGCAGCGGGTGCAGGTACTCGGCAAGCTTGTCGTTGTAGGGGTTGATGTAGCCGCGCAGGATGTTCCAGTGTTGCTGGCTGCTGCGCGACAGGTAGGTGGAGAGGATGGCGATGCCTACTGCCGAACTCATGGCGCGAATCAGGCTGTAGATTCCTGCAGCTTCTGCGGCGATGGTCTTGGGTAGTGTAGTGAAGGCGAGAGTGGTGATCGGTACGAATATAAATCCCATGCCGATGCCTTGCAGGATCACCGGCAGGATCAGGTCGTGCGGGCTGATTTCTGCCGAGAAGCGCGTCATCAGGTAATTGCCGGCAATGCTGGCGCAAATGCCGGTAAACACGAAATAGCGCGGCGGGATTCTGCCGGAAAACTTGCCGACGAACATCATCACGAAAAACGAAGCCACGCCGCGCGGCGCCATGTACAGCCCGGCTGTGAAGGTGGGGTAGCCGAGGAATTCCTGCATGTACAGCGACTGCAGCACCATGCCGCCGAAAAAGCCGATGCCAATGGCGGTCATGATCAGGCTGGCAACGAGGAAGTTGAGATCCTTGAAAATGCGCAGGTCGAACAGCGGATGATGTTTTCCGGTCAGCGTATACACGACGAAGAACAAAAACGACAACGTGGCTATGAGCGTGGCGGCAATCAACAGGCTGGAACTGAACCAGTCGTCTTGGTTGCCGCGGTCGAGTACTAGTTGGGTGGCGGCGATACCCACTGCCAGCGAACCGAAACCGAGCCAGTCCATGCGCCGTTTGCGCATGTCGCTGTCCGGCACGTGGCTGATCGCCATCAGGAAGGCGAGAATGCCCACCGGCAGGTTGATGTAGAACGTCCAGCGCCAGCTGTAATATTCGGTCAGCCAGCCGCCCAGCGTCGGCCCCATCACCGGCGCCACCATTACCCCCATGGCCCAGATCGCCATTGCCTTTCCGCGTTGCTCCGGCGGATAGATCTGCAGCATCACCGATTGCGATAGCGGTACCAGCGAAGCGCCGAATATTCCTTGCAGAAAGCGGAAGGTTACGATTTCCGCCAGACTGGTAGCCATTCCGCACAACGCGGAAGTGATGACGAAGCCGGCGATGCTTACCAGCAAATAGCGGCGCTGCCCGACGCGGTCGGTAATGTAGCCGGTGAGCGGCATGAAAATGGCCGAGGCGATCAGGTAAGAAGTGAGTACCCAGGTGATGCTGTCCGGGGTGGCATCCAGCTCGCCGGCCATATTGGGCAACGAGACGTTGACGATGGTGGTGTCGAGCACCTGCATGATGGTGGCGCTCATCACTGCAAAAACGGTTAATGCCCGGCTGGTATTCATCGACTGCGGCTTGCCTTAGCGGGTATGTACGGTGACCGTGGCGGTGGCGCCAATGCGTAGTGGATAGCTGGGATCCAGTGCATCCAGCTTGATGCGTACCGGCACGCGCTGGGC
>CAZMSI010000205.1:0-3554 GCA_964568895.1 uncultured Sideroxydans sp.
GAACTCGCCGGCGCTGACCGGCATACGGGCCTGATACAGCATCTGGTCGAGGCGCTCCATCAGCGATCCAGCCAGCCGCTCGCGGCCCGGCCCTTCCTCAGGCCCATACAGCAGCCCACCCGTGGGCCCCTTCAGCGACACCGTGACGAACGAATACAGCCCGAGAAAGATCAGGTACATGCCCAGGGCGCCGACAAGCGCCATCAGGACGTTGAAGCTCATTCCCCCGCCCCCCTCTCGGCTGCCAGCACGCTCTCGAAGGAAACCCCCGCCCGGCGGAAGTGCTCTTCGTGAACCGAGCCATCGGCCACCAGCGAGGGCCGGTAGCCGACCTCGGGGCCTCCTTGAAAGACCGGATGCACCACCGGCAGGCCCGCCTCGACCTCCCCGGTGAACTCGCCGATCTCGAGCAGGTAGCGCCGGCCGTAGAAGTCCTGCATCTCAGTGATCCCCACGTCGAACGAGCTCCCGATCAGCTGGGCGACCCGATCGGCGTCCATCGCCACCCCCGCCTGGAACAGCATCGCCCCCACTCTTTGAGGCAGCTCGCGCAGGGAGTTGGCGTGGATCGAGGTCAGGTTGCCGCCGTGGCCGGTCTGCATGGCGTTGAGCAGGTCGTAGACTTCGGGGCCGCGCGCCTCGCCCAGCACCAGGTGGTCCGGGCGCTGGCGCAGGGCGGTGATGATCAGGTGCCGCATGTCGACGTCGATCCCGCCTTCCAGCAGCTTGCGCCGGGTGACGAAGTAGACGCAGTTCATGGGACGTTCGCCGCCCGGCCGGAGCTGCAGCTCACGCGTGTCCTCCAGCACCAGCACGCGCCGGTCGTGCGGGATCTTCTGCCCCAAAGCGGATAGGATCGCCGTCTTCCCCACCCCGGTGCGCCCAATGACCAGGATGTTGAGCCCGGCGATCACGGCCGCGTGCAGGTAGGTCGCCGCCGCCGCGCTGACCAAACCGCCTTCCACTTCACCCGACGTGTAGTCTGGGAGCTCGGGCCCCACCACCCGCTGGCGGGTTTGGACCGGGTCGGCCACGAACTGCTCCAGAGTCCAGGCGATGGGACGGTGCCTACGAATGACGACGATGGGCCACACGTCCGCCACGGGCGCCGTCACCACGTTCAGGCGGTGGCCGCTTGGAAGCTGGACATCGACGATCGGCTGGAGCGGGCCCGCCTGCTTGCCGGAGAAGGCGATCATCTGGTTGACCCGCCACAGCAGCTGGTCTGGGTCGGCTGCCAGATCCATCGGCATGGTCTGCCAGCCATCGAAGGTCCGCACACACACTTCATACGGCCCGTTGATGGCGATATCTTCGATGGCCTCATCCTCGAGGAGGTCCTCGATCGGGCCCAGTCCATACAGCGTGGCGAAGACCCGCTCGACCCACGCCTCGACGGGCTGCGCCTGGTCCACGAACGGCATCCGGCCGAGGTTGACCCGGCTGCGGTTCTCATCCTCGACGGCCTGCTGGATGATGGCTGAGACCCTGCCTTGAAGGGCGGCGTCGGTGCGGACCTTCATCATCTCCGAGGCGCTGAGGGTGTCGCGCACGCGCTCGAGCGCCGCCTCGGCCAGCGTCCTCAAGCGAGATCCTCCGACTTCGGGCTCTTCGGCTGCCATTCCCCTGGCCAGGATGTTGCCAAACGGCAGACCTGACGGATCGCTCACAGGACCCCTCCCCTATCTCCTGAAAAACGCACCCCGGCGCTTCTTGGGCGGCTGCAGCTTCTTCTTGAGAATGTCGACGATGCCCAGGGCGAAGTTCTCCGACAGACCCGCAATGCCGAGCACAAACGGCTTGAGCGCCTCGTACTGCTCCGGATCCTCCCAGACGGCGTGGGAGATGAACTTGCCCTGGTTAATGAGCCCCATCATGGTGTCGGACTCGACCAGTGGGATGGTGGCGAAGACCGGGATTCCGAAGTAATCGGGGAGCTCATCGCGCTTGATGAGCGCTCTCGGCGACCAGCGGTTCACCACCAGCCTGAGCTGGTCCGGCGTCGTCGCCTGCCGGGCCTCAAGCTGGCGGATCCCCTCCCTTGTCGGCGCAACCGAAGGCCGAGATGGATTGGCGACCACCAGCACGTGGCCGGCGGCTTTCATGACGGCGTAGTGAAGCGGGATGGTGATCGCCGTCCCGATGTCGAACACGACGAATTCGTAGATGCCGTACGCCTGGCCGATAAGGGCGTCGATGAAGCGCTCGCCCTGGACGCCGTCATCCGCCAGGAAGGCCGGCAGTGTGGCCGCCTCGGCCGAGGCGATCCCAAACAGGATATCGAGATTGCCCGGCCCCTGCCCGGTGAGGTCGGGCAGGCTGTACACGTGCTCGCACAGCGCCTCGGGGGCCACCTTGGTCTTGAGCATGTATTCCTGGGCCAGCGTCGTGATGTTGCGCCGCTGCGCGAAACGGTACGCATCACCGCCGAGGGCCCAGGCGAGGTAGCCCCGGCTCATGTCGGCGTCGACCAGTAGGGTCTTATGTGCCCCGATGTGGGCCAGCTGCCAGGCCGTCTCGGCCGCCACGATGGACTTGCCGTCGCCGCCTTTGCTCGACCAGGCGACGATCACCTGCGTGGGATGGCGGACCCCGGCCGGCGGGCGCTCGAAATGCAGCCCGCCCTCGGGCGCCTCGATCCGGGCCGCCTCTTCCTCGGCCTCGATCGCTTCCGACAGGGCGCGCTGGGCGTGCTTCTGGCGCGCCTCGACCAGCAGTTGAGCCAGCGTCTGGGCCAGCTCTTCGAACGGCTCGGCCCGCAGCGGGAGCCGGTACACGAGCGCTCCCGTCTCGGCCACGGCGTCGAACCAGTCCCCGACAGCGGGCACGAAACACACGATCACGCGGGCGACCTGGCCGTGCTGGCGCACGATCGCCCGGACAGCCTCGGCCTTGAACCCCGGCGCGCCGCCATGCAGGATGATCACTTCCGCCAGCGAGCTTCTAAGGCTTTCGATCAGGCCGGGGCCGATCTCCTGTTCACGAGCGATGATCGAGAACACCCCGCTGCCGTCGCTCTTCTTCTGAGCCTGCAGGAAGCCGGTGATCAGCCCCGCTTCGGGAGGCGGGGCGACGATGATCGTACGGGTGCCTCGCCGCGGGCCGTCGGGATCGATGTCGGTGAGCATGTCATGTCTCCTGCGTCCCCTTAGGGCGTCGCCTGTGGCGTCGGTGTGGGTGCGGCCGTCGGCGTGGAGGGAACCGATGTCGTCGTCGGAGCGAGGCTTGGCGCGTGCATCGACTGCTGGGTGGGCCACAGCGAGCTGGCGCCGGGACCCGTCAGGCTGGCGTTCGGGTCGATGGCCTTCAGGCCGAGTTCGCGCTCGGCATAGAAGAAGGCGACCAGATCATCCCAGCTCATACCCAGCGTGGGCGCGCCGTCCTTGTCGGAGGCGAGCGGCGAACGCACGGCGACGCGCACGTCGCCGTTGGCAAGGGCGAAGGTCAGGATCTCTTGGGCTTCCGTCGGCACAGCCAACACGAGCGCCTTGATGTCGCCCTCGAGGTAGGCGGATTCACCCTGTCCGGTGAAGCCGGGGTTGGGCCGCAGCTCA
>CAZMSI010000206.1:0-3537 GCA_964568895.1 uncultured Sideroxydans sp.
CGTGCTGCACCACACCGAAGCGCAGAGTAACCGGCAGCGCGTGCAACTGGTGCTGTTCGAAGCCCAGTTGCTGGCCAATGTCAAACGGTATCAGGACGCCTATGAGGTGCTGCGACAGGGGCTGAAAAAGCTGCCCAGCCATCCCGACCTGCTGTACGAGGCTGCGCTGATGGCGGACAGGATCGGCAAGCCGGACGAACTGGAGAAGCTGATCCGCAAGCTGATTGAGGAACAGCCGAATAATGCGAATGCCTACAACGCGCTGGGTTACAGCCTGCTGGAGCGCAACGTGCGCGTGCAGGAAGGCATGAAGCTGGTGGAAAAGGCATACAGCCTGTCGCCGAACGATGCCGCGATCACCGACAGCATGGGCTGGGGATATTATCGGCTGGGCAAACTGGACAAGAGCCTGGAGTTCCTGCGCCGGGCGTTCAAACTCGACCCGGATCCGGATATCGCCGCGCACCTCGGCGAGGTGCTGTGGGTGCATGGCGACAAGGATGAGGCGAAGAAAATCTGGTCCGACACTCTGAAGCTTCATCCCGACAACAAAGCTCTGCAGGCGGTGATGAAGAAGTTCCTCCATTGATGTGGAGGATTGCTTTGCTGGCGTTGTTGTTGGCCGGTTGCGCCAGCGTGCCGCCCGCTCCTGCGCCGGTGCGTCCGGCGCAGATCCAGACAACTTCCTTTGCGCTTACCGGGCGCATCGCCGTGCGCTACGATGGCAAAAGCTCGTCGGGGGGTGTGCACTGGCAGCATGATGTTGCATCGGATGAAATTCTGTTGCTGGCGCCGCTCGGCCAGACCGTGGCGCGCATCAGCCGCACCACGCAGCCGGCCATTCCGGCGCAGACGTTTACACTGGATGCCGAAGGCAAGCACTATGCCGCGCAGGATGCCGAAAGCCTGACCGAAAAAGTGCTGGGCTGGCGTTTGCCGCTGGCCGGGCTGCAATACTGGGTGCTGGGATTGCCGGTGCCGGGCGGGCCGTTTACCGGCCAGCGCACGGAAAACGGGGAATGGGGTGTGCTGCACCAGGACGGCTGGACCATCCATTACACACGCTACGCGGCACAGACGGCGGACAGCCTGCCGCTGCGCATGACGTTGCAGCGGGAAGGGCTGGAAATCAAGTTGCTGATAGACGAATGGCAAATCAAGTAGACACCCTTGCCTGTTTGGCGCCGGCCAAGCTCAACCTGTTTTTACATGTCGTCGGGCGGCGTGCCGACGGCTACCATCTGCTGCAGACGCTGTTCCGCTTTATCGACCTCAACGACACGTTGCATTTTATGTTGCGCGAGGACGGCATGGTGCGCCGCCTGAATGCGCTGGATGCGGTGCCTGAGGAACAGGATCTGTGCGTGCGCGCGGCACGTCTATTGCAGCGGGAAACCGGCTGCAAGCTGGGCGTGGACATTGCGCTTGAAAAACGCATTCCGATGGGCGGCGGGCTGGGCGGCGGCAGTTCCGATGCGGCCACCACGCTGCTGGCGCTGAACCGGCTGTGGGGCCTGAACCTCGGGCGCGAGCGCCTGATGCAGCTCGGGCTGCAACTGGGCGCGGACGTGCCGGTGTTCATATTCGGCGAGAACGCCTTCGCCGAAGGGATCGGCGAAAAGCTGCAGGTGTATCCGGCGGCGGATGCCTGGTACGTGGTGCTGATCCCCCCGGTGCAGGTGCCGACGGCGCAGGTCTTCGCTCACCCGGATTTGACACGGGATACGATTTCCCTCAAAATTCGCGCCCTTTCGACGGCGCAGTTGCACAACGATTTGCAGCCCGTGGTCTGCAGGCTGTATCCGCCGGTGGCAGAGCATCTGAACTGGCTGCAACAGTTTGCGCCGGCGATGATGACCGGTTCCGGCGCCTGCGTGTTCGCGGCGTTTGCCGGGGAACAGGAGGCGCGGGCAGTGCTCGCGCAGATGCCGCCGGGAATGCGTGGCGTGGTGGCGCAGGGATTACCGCGGCACCCCATGCATGACTGGGTCGCATAATTAAAGTTTTTGGGGAGTCGCCAAGTGGTAAGGCACCGGATTTTGATTCCGGCATTCGCAGGTTCGATCCCTGCCTCCCCAGCCAGTTTCGGGTTGCCTGATTTTAATTTCGAGGGATAGACGTGTCCTATAACGACAACCTGATGGTGTTCACCGGCAATGCCAATCCCAAGCTGGCAGAAGACGTGGCGCGCCATCTGAACATCCGCCTCGGACGAGCCACAGTGGGCCGTTTTTCCGACGGCGAAGTGATGGTCGAACTCCTCGAGAACGTGCGCGGCAAGGACGTGTTCGTGCTGCAGTCCACCTGCGCGCCGACCAACGACAGCCTGATGGAAGTAATGGTGATGGTGGACGCGCTGAAGCGCGCCTCGGCTGCACGCATTACCGCAGCACTGCCGTATTTCGGTTATGCGCGCCAGGATCGTCGCCCGCGCTCGGCGCGCGTGGCGATTACTGCCAAGGTGGTGGCCGACATGCTGTCCGGCGCCGGCGTGGACCGCGTGCTGACCATGGATTTGCACTCGGACCAGATACAGGGATTTTTCGATATCCCGGTGGACAACGTCTATGCCAGCCCAATCCTGTTGTCGGACGTGTGGAAGCACGATTATCCCGACCTGATCGTGGTATCGCCGGATGTCGGCGGCGTGGTGCGGGCACGGGCGCTGGCGAAGCGACTGGAGTCGGACCTGGCGATCATCGACAAACGCCGTCCCAAGCCCAATGTGGCCAAGGTGATGAACATCATCGGCGAGGTAGAGGGACGCACCTGTCTGATCATGGACGACATGGTGGATACCGCCAATACGCTATGCGAAGCGGCCGGCGCATTGAAGGAAAAGGGCGCGGCACGGGTGCTGGCCTACTGTACCCATCCGGTGTTATCCGGGCCGGCGATCGAGCGCATCGAGGCTTCGGCGCTGGACGAACTGGTGGTGACCGATTCCATCCCGCTGCGTGCTGAGGCGCAGAACTGCAAGCGCATTCGCCAGTTAAGCGTGGCGGAACTGCTGGCTGAGACCATGCGCCGCATCAACGAGGAAGAGTCGGTCAGCTCGCTGTTTATGGATTAGTGGCGGTCGTGGTGACCGTTGCACAACCTGGTTCACCTGGTCGCGGGTGATGCCAATATAGTGGAGAAGTGAAATGAAAATCGAAGTTAACGCAACATCCCGCAAGGCGCAAGGAACGGGTGCGAGCCGCCGTCTGCGCAAGGCCGGGCGCGTGCCGGGTATCGTTTACGGCAGCAGCGAGCCGGTACTGATCGACCTGGATCAGAACAGCCTGTATTACGCCCTGCAGAACGAAGCGTTCCACGCTTCCATCCTGACGCTGGACCTGGACGGCAAAAAGGAGCCCGTGCTGCTGCGCGATTTCCAGATGCACCCGTTCCGCCAGCAAGTGCAGCACATCGACTTCCAGCGCGTGGCCAAGGACAAGAAGATTCATATGAAGGTGCCGCTGCACTTCCTGAATGCCGAGATTGCTCCCGGCGTTAAGCTGGGCGGCGGCATTATCAGCCATGTGCTGAACGAGC
>CAZMSI010000207.1:0-3534 GCA_964568895.1 uncultured Sideroxydans sp.
CAAAGAGTGGATACAGAAAAATAAATACAGGCATCGTCAACATGCCTTGGCCAACAAGGCGAAGCGTAGAGCAGCCGAGGGAAGTTTTAATGCGGACGACATACAGAAGCACTACGAAAAACAAAAAGGGAAGTGTTACTACTGCCTTGTTGAGTTAGATCATACTTATGAAGTCGATCACTTCATCCCAATAAGTAAGGGGGGGACAAATTATGCTGACAATATCGTTTTGGCTTGCAAAGAGTGTAACAGAGCTAAATCTTCAAAAGACCCATATAAGTTTCTGGAAAAGAAACGTGTGGAGGCAGCTATAAATAGAAGAACGTGAATCAAATACACATAGAGCCTAAATTGAGACTATAACGAACCAGTTACTAGATTTGTCCGAACCGGCGAGCCGTCCGGGACTCGAACTGAAGTCAGCCTGGCCAGGCAAACTGGCCGTATCGGTGTTCCATATTTAGAGCAGCAACAGCCGCTGACTGCAGCCCCTGCCGCGTCATTTCGATGCGTCAGAAGAGCGTGAAATACTTTCTTCTTCTCTTGTAGGCCAGTACCCAGGCGCCTACGGCGCAGGTCCACGAAACAAGCTTGATCCAGGGCGCGTTGAAAATAAGCAGGTTCATCTGCAGCAAGAAGGCAAATGCGGTGATGTTGAATGCGATTATTGCAAAGACGATTACTTGCGGCAGCTTGAACATGATTGATTCCCTGAGTCTTGATCTTTTTTATGGTGCGGCGGTCTGGCACGGGCCAGTAGCGCCGAAGTTAATTTTTTCTATGCGTGATTTTAACGGGTAAGCGCAGCATAGATGAGGAGTATTTTCTCGGGCAGGCTCCTGATGTGGTCGACCACCATGTAATTCTTCGCGCCGAATATCCGGGATACGTAGCGGTCCGCGCCGGGGTCGAGGCTGAAACAATAGGTGTGGATGCCGGCGCGCCGGGCTTCTTCGACCGATTTTTTTGCGTCGTCGCGCAGATAATGCTTGTCCGGAACGTCGATGTCCGAAGGTTCGCCGTCGGACATGATAAGCAGTAATTTCCTGCCGGATTTCTGGTTGTTCAGGTAATGCGTGGCATGGCGTACTGCCGCGCCCATGCGGGTGCCGAGATGGCCTTCCATGCCGGCCATCCTGGCTTTGGCGCTGTCGTCGTAGGGCTGGCCGAAATCCTTGATCCGGAAATACTGGACGTTGTGCCGGCTCTCCGAGCAGAAGCCGTGGACGGCGAACGGGTCGCCGACGGCCCCGATGGCGTCGGCAAACAGTATGCTGGCCTGCCGGGTGAGTTCCAGCGCGGTGTGTTCGCGTTCCGGGATCGGGTTGTTCATCGAGCGCGACAGGTCCAGCAGCAGCAGCACCGAGATGTCGCGGTTTTTCCTCACCGTGCGCATCATGATACGCGGATCAGGCTGCCTGCCCAGCCGGATGTCGACCTGGGCGCGGATCGCCGCATTGATGTCCAGTTCGTCGCCGATCTCGAGTTTCCTTTCGCGATGCACGGCACCGTCGCGGATGGCATGCAGCAGGTTCTTCATGCGCAATACCAGATGCAGGTTTTCCGCGACGATGTCGTCCACGATTTTCAGGTCGCCGGGTGCGGCGGGCGCTTCCCGCAGCGTCACCCAGGACGGGTCCGAACTCTGCACGCGGTAATTCCACTCCGGGTAATGGAAGGTGGACAGCGAGTCCGTTTCGACTTCTGCCTCCTTGTACTGCTTGCGCACCCTGCGGGACGGCTTGACCTCTGCGTCGACCCGGCGCACGGTTTTGCTCTTGAACAGCGGATTGATGATTTCCGCCGGCTTGCGATAGCCGATCCACATGGTGCGGTTGTCGTCGCGGTAGGGGGGGATGTACATCAGGTCCCGGCGGATGTTGAAGCGGATGCCTTTTGCATGGAACGACTCCGCCAGTTCCAGGCCGATATGGCGCGAAGTCCAGCTGTCCTCGAGATTCTCGGCGGCGTGGAACAGTTCACGCGCCTGGCTGATCCAGGGGTCGTCGTCCCGGTAGTTGTGGTCGAGCAGGGCGCGGGCGAGGCGGTTGAGATAGTCTCCCGCCGTTTTGTTGTCGCGCGGGGAGGCGACATGCTGCCTGGCCCAGAGAGTCCTGAGACCGGGAAATTTGCGGATCGACAGTTCTTCCACGCGCGCATCCTCGATCGTGGAGATCATGATTTTCTGCCACGGGTCGAGCGAGCGCGGGGAGAAATTGATCTTGCTGTGCACCAGGTGGGCCGTGGCATGCGCGGCGGAGGCGCGATACAGCTCCATGCCGCTGATGTTTCTTTTGCCGTCCGGCGTGAAGTCGTACATGATGTTCGGCAGGTAGATCTGGAAGTCGTCGATGAACGGCACCTTGTCCTCGTCGTACGCGGTCGCCAGGTCGGTCTGCTTGAGAATGAAGTCGGTGTTCCACAGCGCCCGCAGGTAAATGCCGAGGCGGCGATGGATGTCCATGAAATAGGCCCTGGGCCCGTCATTTTCCGGCTCCAGGGTCTTTTTGGGAGCCAGGCTGATCAGGTTCCTGAGGCCGTTGGCGAGGTGTGCGAGGGCGGTGCTCACTGCAAGTCCTGCTGCTTATCCGAAATGCGTAGTCACCGCAGCGTGCAGCGCGTCGCGCATGTCCAGGTCGTCGGTGATCGGGGACACCAGGGCAACGTCGCAGGCCGTCTGGGCATCGATATGCTTGGCGAGCAGGGTGCCGGCATGGATCAGCATCCGGGTGGAAATTCCTTCGTCCAGGCCATGTCCCTTCAGGTTCCTCGCCATTTCCGCAATGGAAACCAGCTTGCCCGCGAGTTCCTCCGGAATGCCGGCTTCGTGGGTGACGATCTCCACTTCGATCGCATGTGCGGGATAGTTGAAGTTGAGTGCGCCGAAACGCTGCTTGGTGGACTGCTTCAGGTCCTTCATCACACTCTGGTAGCCGGGGTTGTAGGAAATCACCAGCTGGAAATCGGGATGGGCGTGCACCAGTTCGCTGGTCTTTTCCAGCGGCAGCACCCTGCGGTTGTCGGTGAGCGGATGGATCACCACGGTCGTATCCTGGCGCGCCTCCACGACTTCATCGAGATAGCAGATTGCGCCCATCCGGGCTGCGATCGTCAGCGGCCCGTCCTGCCAGCGGGTGCCGTTGGCGTCCAGCAGGAAGCGTCCCACCAGGTCGGAAGAGGTCATGTCTTCGTTGCAGGCGACGGTGATCAGCGGCCTCTGCAGCTTCCAGGCCATGTATTCGATGAAGCGCGTCTTGCCGCAGCCGGTCGGGCCCTTGAGCATCATCGGCATGCGCTCGGCATAGGCGGCCTCGTAAACGGTTATTTCGTTGGCTATGGCCCGGTAGTAGGGTTCTTCCTCGATCCGGTACTGGTTGATGGTGTCTCGCATTACAGCTCCTCCTTGGTATCGCGCACCCCTGATTCTGAACACCTGGAAATCGGCGAACGTATTTCGGTTGCCGGGTCTGGAGGCCCCCGGAAATTGGTCCGCAAGTGTGTTCAGGGAGTTTTTTATACAATAACACTATTGTG
>CAZMSI010000208.1:0-3527 GCA_964568895.1 uncultured Sideroxydans sp.
CGGATTGTTGCCTTCCCTTCCCTCTCGCTCAGCAGCGGCGCGATCAAGAGCTGGGACCGGCGCAACCAGTTTTATTACCAGATGCTGGACAGCCTGGCCAAACATTATGACTTCGACCTGGAGCGGCCATACGAAAGCCTGCCGGAGAACATCCAGGACATCGTCCTGTACGGTTCCGGCAAGGAAGAAATTTCCTTCCGCTACCTCAACGAGAGCGGCAAGCCGACGCTGCGCTCGCATCCGTTCGAGGGCATCATCAACAACCTGGAGCGGCGCTACCGCGAGACCGATTCGTCCACCGTGCGCGAGGAACTGGCGAAATACCTGAACACCTGCGTCTGCCCGGAATGCAAGGGCGCGCGCCTGCGCGAAGAGGCGCGCAACGTGCGCATCGCCGACGGCACGCTGCAGGAACTGAGCGCGCTGCCGCTGAAGCAGGCGCTGGCTTTTTTCAGCGGCCTCACCCTTTCCGGACACAAGCAGGCCATCGCGGAAAAGATCGTGCAGGAAATTTCCAGCCGCCTCACTTTCCTCAACAACGTCGGACTGGATTACCTGTCGCTGGATCGCTCCGCCGAAACGCTTTCCGGCGGCGAGTCGCAACGCATCCGCCTGGCCAGCCAGATCGGCTCCGGCCTGACCGGCGTGATGTATGTGCTGGACGAGCCATCCATCGGCCTGCACCAGCGCGACAATGACCGGCTGCTGGACACACTGAAGCGGCTGCGCGACATGGGCAACAGCGTGATCGTGGTGGAACATGACGAAGAAGCCATCCAGGCCGCCGACCACGTAGTGGACATGGGGCCGGGCGCGGGCGAGCACGGCGGCACGGTGGTGGCACAGGGCACGCCCGAAGACATCAGGCAGAATAAGCACTCGCTCACCGGCGACTACCTGACCGGACGCCGCAGCATTCCCGCCCCGAAAAAATACCGCGCCCCCGACGCCGAGCGCATGCTGCAGATCGTGCGTGCCAGCGGCAACAACCTGAAGGACGTTACCCTCGATTTGCCGGTCGGCCTGCTGACCTGCGTCACCGGCGTTTCCGGTTCCGGCAAGTCGACGCTGATCAACGACACGCTGTACCACGCGGTGGCGCAGCACCTGTACCGCAGCAGCACCGAACCGGCGACGTACGCCGATATCAGCGGGCTGGAATTCTTCGACAAGGTGATCAGCGTCGACCAGAGCCCCATCGGCCGCACGCCGCGTTCCAACCCCGCCACCTACACCGGCCTGTTCACGCCGATCCGCGACCTGTTCTCTGGTGTGCCCGCCTCGCGCGAGCGCGGCTACGGGCCGGGGCGCTTCTCGTTCAACGTCAAGGGCGGGCGCTGCGAATCGTGCCAGGGCGACGGCGTGATCAAGGTGGAGATGCATTTCCTGCCGGACGTGTACGTGCCGTGCGACGTGTGCCACGGCCAGCGCTACAACCGCGAAACGCTGGAGATCCAGTACAAGGGCAAGAACATCCACGACGTGCTGCAGATGACGGTGGAACAGGCGCATGAATTCTTTTCACCGGTACCGGTGATCAAACGAAAATTGCAAACGCTGCTCGACGTAGGCCTGGGCTACATCACGCTGGGGCAGAGTGCGACCACGTTGTCCGGCGGCGAAGCACAGCGCGTGAAGCTGTCGCTGGAGCTATCCAAGCGCGACACCGGACGCACGCTGTATATCCTGGACGAACCGACCACCGGCCTGCACTTCCACGACATCGCGATGCTGCTGACGGTGATCCACAAGCTGCGCGACCAGGGCAACACGGTGGTGGTGATCGAACACAACCTGGACGTGATCAAGACCGCCGACTGGGTCATCGATCTGGGGCCGGAAGGCGGCGAAGGCGGCGGCCGCATCATCGCCCAGGGCTCGCCGCGCGAAATTGCCGATAATCCGGACAGCGTAACCGGCACCTACCTGAAACCGGTGCTGGGCAAGAAGCAGGAAAAATAACCGCCGGTTAGCCCAGGCGGTTATTGGATGTTGGGTGCTTTTTCGGGTTCGCCGGATTCTGGATGCTTGAGTTTATTATTTTCGTTTATCGATAGCAGGAGGCAAGGAAATGAATAAGGCATATGTTTCTGAATTTTCAATTTTCATGAAACATTATCTGGAAGATCACCCGGATATAGTAGAAAAGCAGAAAGCTGGATGGAAATTTTATTGGGGATCGCAGATCATCCCGCTAATCAACAGGCAACCAGAATCGAAAGAGCCTTCCGGAAAGCGCTGACAGCATATCGAGGGAACGATTCAGCAATTTATTATAGTGCCGGGATTGATCTCTTCGGGCTGGCGCATCCGAAGGAATAAATCCCGGCACCCGGAAACGAGAATCTGCTGCCCCGATCGACGTTCAATCCCCGCTTAAACCCTGTTCATTCATGTGCAATGGGTTTTTCCGTGAACAGATAGTCCTTTAATTCCTTTGAGAATGCCGGATCCTTGCGACGAATCCACTCCAGCACCATGGATGCGTGTTCTTTTTCTTCATCGCGGTTATGGGCAAGAATCGCCCTGAGTTCTTTATCCTTGCAGGCGTCAACGCGCTGGTTATACCAGTCAACTGCTTCCAGCTCCTCCATCAATGACACGATTGCTCGGTGCATGTCGCGCGTTTCATCTGACAGCTCTTCAACGGGCTCGTGATATCCGACACTGGACATAATTATTCTCCTGTTTGGTGGACGGGATATGGAAATGCTTTGCCTGGCAAAACCGCATAACAAGCATATTCATGTGCGTATCGTGCCGCGAACCAGATCCAATATCAAGGATTTCCCCGGCAGGCATCATCGAATGGCGGTAATTGGGACAGAAAAAGTTGCAGGCCTACCGGTCTTCAATTCCGCAGTTCAGCCCAGGCGGTTGTCGGCCGGGTGATAGAGCGGGTCTTCCAGCACGTTCACTTCGATCATGCCTTTTGCCTTGTCGAGCAATTCCAGACAGTCCGGGCTGAGGTGGCGCAGGTGCAGTTTCTTGCCGGCCTGGGTGTAGCGCTCGGCCAGCAGGTCGATGGCTTCCAGCGCGGAATGATCCTTGACCCGCGCGTTCCTGAACTCGATCACCACATTCTCCGGGTCGTCCTTCGGCGAAAACAGCGTCAGGAAATTCTGGGTCGAGGCGAAGAACAGCGAACCGTGCAGGTCGTACACTTTCCAGCCGCACTCCTTGTTGGTTGAGACGCGCGCCTCGATGTGCTTGGCATGCTCCCAGGCAAACACCAGCGCCGAGATGACGATGCCGACGATCACCGCGACCGCCAGGTCGGTGAACACGGTGACAATAGCCACCGTCAGCCCCACTACGATATCCGGCATCGGCACCTTGCCGAACAGGCGGAAGCTGCCCCACTCGAATGTCTTTTCCGACACCACGAACATCAGTCCGATCAGTGTGGCCAGTGGAATCTTCTCGATCCATTGCGAGCCGAACAGGATGAAGCTGAGCAGGAACAACGCAGCGGCGATGCCAGAGATGTTTTTCACCGCGCCGTTGGTCACGTTGATCATGCTCTG
>CAZMSI010000209.1:0-3503 GCA_964568895.1 uncultured Sideroxydans sp.
CGTTGAGATCATCCGTGACCTGCGCCTCGGCATGTTCGACGTACTGGTCGGCATCAACCTGCTGCGCGAGGGACTGGATATTCCCGAGGTATCGCTGGTGGCGATCCTGGACGCGGACAAGGAAGGCTTCCTGCGCTCGGAGCGTTCATTGATCCAGACCATGGGCCGCGCTGCGCGCCACCTGCACGGCACCGCCATCCTGTACGCCGACAGGATCACCGATTCGATGCGCAAGGCCATCGGCGAAACCGAGCGCCGCCGCGCCAAGCAACTCGCCCATAACGCAGCGCACGGCATTACGCCGCAGAGCGTGGTCAAGCGCATCAAGGACATCATCGAGGGTACCTACGAAATCGAGGATGCGCGCGAGCAGTTGAAGGCAGAACAGGAACAGGAAAAATACCTGGCGATGAGCGAGAAAGAGGTGTCCAGGGAAATCAAGCGGCTGGAAAAGGAAATGCTGCAGGCCGCGAAAAACCTGGAATTCGAGAAGGCCGCACAACTGCGCGACCAGTTGAAGAAGCTGCACGACAGCGTGTTTATATCTCCCTTATGAGTTGAGTAATGAAAAAGATTCTTTTTGTCTGCATGGGCAATATCTGCCGCTCACCCACTGCCGAAGCGGTGTTCCGCCACTATGTCGAGCAGGCGGGATTGGGCGAGCAAATTCATATCGATTCGGCGGGTACGCACGATTACCATGTCGGCGAAGCGCCGGATCGGCGCGCGCGGCAGGCGGCGCAGCAGCGGGGCTACGACATGAGTGCATTACGCGGGCGGCAGGTGGGTCCGGAGGATTTCAGCCGCTTCGATTACGTGCTGGCGATGGATCGCAGCAATCTTGCCAATCTTGAACGTCTGCGCCCGCCTGGTGCGCAAAGCTTTCTTGGCCTGTTCCTGGATTTCGCCCGCAGCCATGCCGAGCGCGAAGTGCCCGATCCCTACTATGGGGGTGCGGATGGCTTCGAGTATGTGCTGAACATGGTGGAGGATGCAGCGGAAGGGCTGCTGATTCACCTGCGCAAACAGGGTACCTAGATCCGTTGCTGCCGCAGGTCGGCGAATTCCACATCCAGTACCGGATAGCGCTGCCAGTCCCTGAAGTTGTAATGCCACCATTCGTGCGGATGCACCGAGAACTCCTCCGCTTCCATCCACGCCTGCAACCTGTCGCGCAATTCGCGTTGCTGCTGTGTGCCGCCCGTGTAGTCCGGATAGGCGCATTCGGTGAATTCGTCGTAGGCACTGGGCATTTCCGCTTCCATGCCGCTATCCAGATGGAACAGGCTTAGATCGACTGCGCAGCCGCGGTTGTGAACGGAGCCTGTGGCGGGGTTGGCAAAAAAGTCGTGGTAGGCAGGAAATTGCTCCCAGAACTGGCGGGTGATGTGCCAGGGGCGGTAGGCGTCGAACACCAGGAAGCCCAAGCCATGTGCCCGGGCCCTGTCATGGGCGCGGTGCAATGCTTCGGCGGCGGGACGCTGCAGCCAGGCACACGCTTCCGGGTAAATCGCCTGCCCGCTGAAGTTGCCGGTGCTGGCGTAGCGGATATCGAGTTTCAGGCGCGGATCGAATTCGGCAAGATCGACCAGGTCGCTGGTGTTCAAGGCTGAAATTCCTTCATGCGTTAAAAAGCCGCACGGCATAAACCGTGCGGCTGTTCGTTGCGGGATTGCATTCCCGAGGCCATGACTCTAGTTGGAGTGGGTCTCGATCTGTACCAGCGGCTCGTTATCTGCTGCCGTATACACCTCGCGCTGACGCTGACGGCGGCGTGGTGCAGCTACCGTATTTTCCGGTTGCGGGACGCCGACGGGAGCCTTGGATGGATCGGTTTCGATCTGCACCAGCCCGCCATCACCTCCGGAAGCCTGTTCTGCCGGGGCAGGTGCCGGGGCGGGAGTTTCGGCCGGAGCCGCTTCAGCCGGCATATGCTGCTCGGCTGCCACAGCCGCGGTTTCCACTGCGACGGGTTCTTTCTGCATAGCGGTGGCTACCTCTTCGAGCGCTTCGGCTTCGACCGGGGCTTCGGCTGCAGATGATACTTCCCCCGCAGCTGTCGGCTGCGCGAACAGGTCGGTCTGTGCCTCTGCGGCTGCAGGCGGCGGAGAGGCAATTGCCTCTGTACCCACCTCTTCCAGCGAGACGGTGGGTGCCGCGGCTATCGGGGATTCCACTTGCTGCATGGCAACGGGCTCGACTGCACTCTCGACTACTGCGGCGACTTCGGCAGGGGCCGTCTGCTCAGGAACAGGCGAGACGGGAGTTTCAACAACCGGTTGCTTTTCAGGCTCGTAGGCAGTTGCGGTTTCGACCATGGTTTGTTCGTCGGCATTCGGTGTAGCTGTCTGCTGTTCGCGGCGCTCGCGTTCGCGGCGTCCACCGCGGCGTCCGCGTTTGCGGCCTTCGCGTTGCTGGTTGCCTTCTGCAGCCGGCTGCTCGTTGCCGCTGGCGGTAGCCTGAACCGGAGTTTCCAGGGCGGGTTGTTCGGTCTGCTGCGGACGTGGTTGGCGCGGTTGGCGTGGTTGCCGTTGCGGACGCTCGGCACGTGCCTCCTGCGACTTGCCGGCGGCTTCCGCGCGCGGGGCTTTTTCCTGGCGTTGTCCTCCCTCCGGGCGATCACGGTCGCGGCGCGGCTTGTTGCGCTGGCGGCCGCCCGGGCGGTTCTCGTCGCGGCGCTGGCCGGACTGGCGCGGTTTGGCGGTCGTAACCGGGGCAACGGCTTGTTCCTCCTCGGCACCCAGTGCCTTGACCCAGCCGAACAGTTTGCCCAGCAGGGAAGGCTGTTTTTTCGTTTCCGCTGCCACCACTTTGGCGAGCGGCGCCGGTTGCGTAGGTGTGATGCCCTGTACTGCGGCCTGAGGACGTTGCGCCGCCTTGATTTCCTGGGCTGCTTCTGCTGCTGCATCCGTTTCTTCCGGTTTCATGACCAGTTTATAACTGGCCTGCAGGGTGTCGCCGATCAGGTCTTCATGGCGCAGGCGGGTGATGCTGTAATGCGGCGTTTCCAGATGCGGGTTGGGAATCAGGGTAACGTCCACTTTCAGGCGCGATTCGATGCGATGGATGTCGGCGCGCTTTTCGTTGAGCAGGAAAGTGGCTACGTCTACCGGCACCTGCACGTGGATGGCTGCGCTGTTTTCCTTCATCGCTTCTTCCTGGATGATGCGCAGGATGTGCAGCGCGGAAGATTCGATGCCGCGGATATGGCCAATGCCGCTGCAGCGCGGGCAGGGGATATAGCTCATTTCCTCCAGGCTCGGCGCCAGACGTTGACGCGACAGTTCCAGCAGGCCGAAGCGGGAAATTTTGGCCGTCTGTACGCGCGCGCGATCATAGCGCAAGGAGTCGCGCAGGCGGTTTTCCACCTCGCGCTGGTTGCGGCTGCTTTCCATATCGATGAAGTCAATCACGATCAGCCCGCCCAGATCGCGCAGCCGCAACTGACGTGCGACTTCTTCCGCTGCCTCGAGGTTGGTGTTGAGCGCGGTGGCTTCGATATC
>CAZMSI010000210.1:0-3493 GCA_964568895.1 uncultured Sideroxydans sp.
CAGGAGCTCGGCCTGGCGGGCTGGGTGCGCAACGACAGCGCGGGCGTGGAGATCGCGGTCGAGGGTGAGCAGCCACAGGTAATGCGCCTGATCGAGCGCCTGCAGAGCGAGCCGCCGGCATTGGCGCGCGTGGAAAAAATCACTCATGAACTGGCGCAGGTGAGCAACGGCCTGCACGGTTTCAGCATCGCGGCGAGTGTCGACGGCCGGGTGCAAACCGGCATCGCGCCCGACATGGCGACCTGCCCCGACTGCCTGTCCGAACTGTTCGATCCGGCCGACCGCCGCTATCGCCATCCGTTCATCAACTGCATTCACTGCGGCCCGCGCTATACGCTGACCGCGCGCTTGCCCTACGACCGCGCCAACACCAGCATGGCGAAGTTTGCGCAGTGCCCGGCCTGCCAACAAGAGTATGACAACCCCGGCACGCGCCGCTTCCACGCGCAGCCCAACGCCTGTCCCGAATGCGGCCCGCATTTGAATTTGTTCGACGCAGGCTGGTTGCCTCTGGCCACGGACGATCCGGTCGCCGCCGTTGCCGAACGTATCCGTGCCGGACAGGTGGTTGCGGTCAAGGGCGTGGGCGGTTTCCATCTGGTGTGCGATGCGCGCAACGCGGCCGCGGTGGAAAGATTGCGCAGCGGCAAGCAACGCGAGCAGAAGCCGTTCGCGGTGATGGTGCCGAACGTGCATGCCGCACAGCGTTATGCGGAATTTTCCGCTGCCGAGTCCGCGCTGCTCGAATCCGGCGAGCGGCCGATCGTGTTGCTGCGCAAATCCCCGGCCTGTGATGCCGAGCTGCCGGGCATTGCACCCGGCCTGCCGGCCGTCGGCCTGATGTTGCCATATGCGCCGCTGCATTACCTGCTGTTCCATGAACTGCTGGGAAGACCGGCAGGCATGGACTGGCTGCAACAGGATGCTCCGCTCGCGCTGGTGATGACCAGCGCCAATCCCGGCGGCGAGCCGCTGGCGAAGGACGATGCCGAGGCGCGCGCTTTGCTGGCCGGCCTGGCCGATATTTTCCTTACCCACGACCGCGACATCCTGCACCGCTGCGACGACAGCGTGATGAAAATGCAGGGCGATGCGCCCGCGTTCGTGCGTCGTGCGCGCGGCCATACCCCGCGCCGAATTGTGCTGCCGTTTTCGGGTCCTTCGGTGCTGGCCTGCGGCGCCTGGCTGAAGAACACCGTATGTCTGACGCGCGGCGACGAGGCTTTCGTTTCGCAACACATCGGCGACCTCGACCATGCGGGTACGCGGCAGATGCTGGACGAAACCGTGGCCTATCTCAGCGACATCCTCGACGTGCAGCCGCAGGCCGTGGCGCACGATCTGCACCCGGATTTCTACAGCACGCAATTCGCGCAAACCTACGCTGCGCGGCATGGCCTGCCGCCGGTTCCGGTGCAGCATCACCACGCGCACATTGCCGCTGTCTGTGCCGAACATCGCGTCACCGAACCCGTGCTCGGGCTGGCACTGGACGGCGTGGGGCTCGGCAGCGACGGTGCGCCGTGGGGCGGCGAGCTGTTGCGCGTGCAAACGGATACCTGTACTCGCCTCGGGCATCTCGCGCCGCTGGCGATGCCGGGCGGCGACCGTGCCGCACGCGAACCCTGGCGCATGGCTGCAGCCGCGTTGTTCGCGCTGGGACGCGGCGAAGAAATCGCGCACCGCTTTGCGCAACAGGCCGCCGCACCGACCGTGGCCGACATGCTGCAGCGCAACCTGAACTGTGTGGCGACCAGCAGCATGGGCCGCTGTTTCGACGCTGCCGCGGGCCTGCTCGGCGTCAGCGCAATCCAGACCTACGAAGGCCAAGCCGCGATGCTGCTGGAAGGACTGGCCGCACGCCACGGCAAGGTCGACGCGCTCGCGCACGGCTATGCGCTGGACGACGGCGTGCTGGATTTCCGGCCGCTGCTGGCAACGCTGGCCGACTGCGACGATGCGGCTTACGGCGCGGCGCTGTTCCATGCCACGCTTGCCGCAGGCCTCGCGGCATGGCTGCAGCGCGCAGCTGCGCAGACCGGCATCGAATGCGTTGTGCTGGCCGGCGGCTGTTTCCTTAATAGTGTGCTGTCGGATGCGCTGGACAACGGGTTGTCGGCGCAGAAACTGCGCGTGCTGCATGCGCGCCAGCTGCCGCCTGGCGACGGCGCGATTTCGCTCGGCCAGGCCGCCGTCGCGCTGCAACGAATCAATCAGGGAGTCTGAATCATGTGTCTTGCGATACCCGCCCGCATCGAGGAACTGGCCGCCGGCGACAATGCCATTGTCGACCTCGGCGGCGTGCGCAAGGAAATTTCGCTGGCGCTGGTGGACGATGTTGCGGTCGGCGATTACGTGATCGTGCACGTCGGCTACGCACTGCAGAAACTGGACCGCGAAGAAGCCGAACGCACGCTGGAGCTGTTCGCCGAGATGGGGCAACTGGACGAGTTGCGCGAGGAACTGGATGGCAGCCTGCCATGAATAACCCGGGCATGAAATACGTGGACGAATTCCGCGACGGCGAACTGGCGAAGAATATCTCCGCCAACATCGCGCGTGAGGCCAATGTACGGCGCAGCTATCGCCTGATGGAATTCTGCGGCGGCCATACCCATGCCATTTCGCGCTATGGCATCGCCGACCTGTTGCCGGCCAATGTGCGCATGATCCACGGCCCAGGATGTCCGGTGTGCGTGCTGCCGATCGGCCGCATCGACCAGGCGATCCGGCTGGCGCGCGAACAGGGCGTGATCCTGTGCACCTATGCCGACACCATGCGCGTGCCGGCATCGGAGCACCTGTCGCTGATGCGCGCGAGGGCCGACGGCGCCGACGTGCGCATGATCTACTCGACGCAGGACGCGCTGAAGATCGCGCGGGACAATCCGCAGCGCGAGGTGGTATTCCTCGCCATCGGTTTCGAGACCACCACGCCGCCGACCGCAGTGGCGATACGGCAGGCCGCTGCGGCGGATATCACGAATTTCAGCATCCTGTGCGACCACGTGCTGACCCCGGCCGCGATGCACGCGATCCTCGCCGACGGCGTCGAGATCGACGGTTTCGTCGGCCCGGCGCATGTCTCCACCGTGATCGGCAGCAAACCGTACGAACCATTCGCCGAAGATTACGGCAAGCCGGTGGTGATCGCGGGCTTCGAGCCGCTCGATGTGATGCAGGCGATCCTGATGCTGGTGCGCCAGGTGAACGACGGGCGCGCCGAAGTCGAGAACGAATTCACGCGCGCGGTCACGCGCGAGGGCAACCTCAAGGCGCAGCAGCTGGTGGCCGATGTGTTCGAACTGCGCGACAGCTTCGAGTGGCGCGGCCTTGGCAGCGTGCCGCACAGTGCGCTGAAGCTGCGTCCCGAATTTTCCGGCTTCGACGCGGAGCTGAAGTTCGGTATCGATTACCTGGCCGTGCCCGACAACAAGGCCTGCGAATGCGCGGCCATCCTGCGCGGCCAGAAACGCCCGCAGGAATGCAAAAT
>CAZMSI010000211.1:0-3488 GCA_964568895.1 uncultured Sideroxydans sp.
GAATGGGTTACAACCTGGTGGCGTTGAATCTCGATAATTATTTTTTCGATCTAGCCCTCCATCCGAAAGATGAATTTGGTGATTACGACTTTGAAACCCCGCAGGCATTGGATATTGCTCAGATTAATGAGCATCTTAACAGTTTGGTCCAGGGAAAAACGATCCAGATGCCCACTTATGATTTTAAAACCGGGAAGCGCACTAACCAGACCACCACGCTCCAGTTAAAACCGGGCGAATTGATCCTCATCGACAGCCTGCATGGCTTATTTCCGCAAATGACCGAAGGCATTGATGTAGATCAAACTTTTAAGGTATACCTCGAACCGCTGTTGCAGATGAAAGATCCAGGAGGAAATTACTTCCGTTGGACAGATATCCGTTTAATCCGGCGCATGCTGCGAGATGCCGCCCACCGGTCGTATTCTCCCCAAAAAACGTTGGAACACTGGCATTATGTACGGGCCAGTGAAATGCGCAATATTATCCCGTTTTTTCAGACAGCGGATTATATTGTCAACAGCGCGATGCCGTATGAATTATCATTCTACCGGTATAAACTGGCGGACCAATTCACACAATGGGTTGAACGTTATCGTGGGGATCCACTGCGGGAAGATGCATATCTGCGAGCAGAACGGACCCTGAAGATGCTCCAGCAGGTTGTTCCCCTGTCCGACGACTCGATCGTCCCAAAAGATTCGGTGATCCGTGAATTTATCGGCGGCAGTATTTATGAAGCATATTAAGGTGCGAACGCTATGACTTTACGCGCTTACCTGGAACGCCTTGAAAATGAGGGCCGGCTGCGCCACGTGAGCGAACCTGTCTCAAAAACATATGAGGTCGCCGGCATTCTTAAAAAATTAGAACCGACCCCGGTGATTTTTGACAGCGTTAAAGAATCCCAATTTCGTGTGGTTGGGAATTTATTCTGTGGCAAGGCGACCTTTGCCGATTACTTCCGCATCTCCACCTCAGAAATAATTCCCATGTTGTCCAACGCCATCCAAAACCATTATCCGCCAGCGGTAGTTCGCAGCGCCCCCTGCCAGGAGGTGGTGGAAGACGATCCTGATTTGAACCTGCTCCCGATCTTAAAACACTGCGCCCAGGATGGTGGAAATTACATCAGTTCGGGTGTATTCATTACGCGTCATCCTGATTGGGGGCAAAATGCGGATTTTCACCGCTCGATGCAGATCTCCAGGTGTGAAATGGCAGTTCGTGTCGTGGCTTCCCGTCATTTTGATACCTTTCTCAAGGACCGCCCCGATTTGGACGTGGCAATTTGTATCGGGCTGCCTCCCCATGTGCTGGCGGCTGCCGCGACTTCAGTTGAAATCGGGATCGATGAGATGGAAATTGCCAACGCGCTGGAACCGATCCAGGTGGTTAAAGCTGCCACGCTGGATTTGATGGTGCCGGCAGACAGCGAATTCGTACTGGAAGGGACCATGCACCTTGATCGTTTGCACGCCGAGGGGCCTTTTGTCGATCTTACCGAAACCTACGATGTGGTTCGCCAGCAGCCGGTTTTTGAATTAAAAGCCCTTACCCACCGTAAAGATGCGATTTGGCAGGCTCTCCTGCCTGGGGCGCTGGAGCATAAGCTGCTGATGGGCATGCCGCGCGAACCAACGATTTACAAGAAAGTAAACAGCGTGGTCAGCTGTCTGGATGTCAATGTTAACCCTGGCGGTTGTTCCTGGCTGCACGCGGTGATAAAAATTGATAAAAAGCATGCGGATGACGGCCGTAAGGCGATCCTTTCCGCGTTTGAAGGTCACCGCTCATGCAAGCATGTCTATGTGGTGGATCGTGATATTGATATTTACAATCCCTTGGAAGTTGAGTGGGCCATGGCCACTCGTTTCCAGGGAGATCAGGATGTAATCATCATGCCGCGCGAGCCCGGTTCCAGCCTGGACCCCAGCGCCGAGGCTGGCACTCACCTGACGACCAGGGTTGGGTTTGATTTGACCAAACCGCTCGCGACCGAAGGAAAATCGTTTGATAAAGCCGCCTTCCCCGAGGTCGATCTGAGCCGCTTTCTGGAGGAGTGATCTTATGTTTCTTACGGATGAACAGCGTAAGATGCTTGCCGGGGAGTTCGGGAGATCGGTTAAAAAATCGATGGAGATTCTAACTGCCCTGGGAAAAATTTACGAGGCAGAGCGGTTGGTTCCGGTTTCTTCCGTGCAAATTGCTGGGGTGAGCTACGACAATCTGGGCGAAGCCGGCTTGAATTGGCTGGCAGAAATGGCGGCTGGTGGCGGTAAGGCGCGCGTAAATGCCACCCTTAATCCGGCTGGAATGGACATTGATAACTGGCAGGCCATGCAAATTTCTGCAGATTTTGCTGCACAGCAGCAGCGCGTGATCGCATCCTATGGGCAGATGGGAATCGTTACAACCTGTACGTGCACCCCCTATTTGGTAGGCAATGTTCCTCACTTTGGTGAGCATATTGCCTGGGCGGAAAGCAGCGCGGTGTGCTTTGCCAATGCTGTGCTTGGGGCGCGCACCAACCGGGAGGGTGGCCCCAGCGCATTGGCATCTGCACTGACCGGTTTTACGCCTGAGTATGGGCTGCACTTGAGTAAGAACCGCCAACCGGGGATTGCGTTTGACCTGACAACGCTGCGGCTGGAAGGCACATCCTCTTTTGGCGCGCTGGGAAAATTGATTGGAGAGCAAATTGAAAAAATCCCCGGCAAACCGATCCCCTACCTGAAAGGGATCGATCGTGCATCCCTGGAAGAACTAAAATCTTTTTGCGCGAGCCTCGCCACGTTTGGGGGCCTGGGGATGTTTCATATCGAAGGCATTACTCCGGAAGCCGGGTTGGTGAAGCTGCCAGATTCTCGTCTTGAAGTTGACCGGCAGTCCCTGGAGTCGGCCCGGGAATCGATGGTGGATGAAACGGTCGAAGAAGTCGATTTTGTGAGCCTGGGCTGCCCGCATTTATCCCTGCCGGAGTTGGCGCACCTGGCAAATTTGCTAAAAGGGAAAAAGGTCAAGAAGACATTTTGGATCACCACCGCCAGGCCGATAAAGCAAATGGCGGATCGCATGGGCTACACTCAGACGATTGAGGAAAGCGGCGCAGTCATTGCGGCGGATACCTGCTGCGTGGTGGCGCCGATTCGCAGCAGATTCCGGGTCATGGCAACGGATAGTGCCAAGGCCTGTTATTATGCCTATGCCAAGAATAAATTTAAAACGCGTTTAATGGCATTCGACCAGGTGGTGGCCGAGGCGCTGCGATGAATATACAGGGCCGGGTTATTTTTGAGGGTTGTGCTGAAGGGACTGCCTTGACCACCTCCATGGGTATCTCATTTTTTGGTGGGGTGGATCCAGACAGCGGTATCATCGTTGAAAAAGGGCATGAATTGGAGGGGCAGTCGATTGCCGGGCGGATTCTGGTTTTTCCAACTGGTAAAGGCTCAACGGTCGGTTCGTATACTATTTACCGGCTGAAA
>CAZMSI010000212.1:0-3460 GCA_964568895.1 uncultured Sideroxydans sp.
CGCCCTGTGCCGGCGGCAGTTGGGTATCAGGCAGGCGCAGGCCGTAATGCAATCCCTGCGTCTCGGCATCCAGCACCCAGCGGGTAAGAATTTCCAGTCTCTGCTCACTGGACATTGCGGGCGCGAGGTTCCAGTCCAGCCACAGTTCGATCCCCTGCTGTGCACTGAACTGTTTGATCTGCAGGCCCTGTTCGCGCGCCAGCGCTTTCCATGCGATGCGCTGCAGGGCATCACCCGCGACATAACCGCGCAGGCCGGCGAAATCCTCGTCGCCTGCCGCGCTGCTGGCACCGCTGCCGTCTTGCACGCTGCTGGCAGGCAACGGTGTCGCCGCGGCGGGCCGTGGATAAACCAGGCAGCGCGTGTCGAACTCCAGATACGACCATGCATGGAACAGGCCGAGCGGGAATTCGGTGTACAGCGTCAGTCTGCCGGTGGATAGCCAGCCGCGCCTGGCGGCGGGAACGGCAAGCATGATTTTCATGCTTTGCTGCGCCGGCACGTCAAACACCGTGCTGTGCGCATGCTCGTCGTGCAGGATCAACTGGTAGCGCGGCAGATTGCCGTTGTTGTGGAAGTGGAAGACGAACTGCGCTGTGTTGCCAGCGAACACGGCATCGACGTGGCCCGCGCGCACTTCGAGCTGCGCCATGTTGCGGAAGGCGTGCAGCATGCTCATCATGCCCATGGTGCCAAGCAGGAAGGTGAGCACGTAGCCCAGGCTTAGGTTGTAGTTAATGTCGCCGAGCAGCATCACTACCAGCACGAAAGCGAAGCCGATGCCCAGCCTAGTTGGCAGGATGTAGATGCTGCGCTGTGTCAGCGTGACCGTGCCGTGGTCGTAACGCTGGCGGCGGGCTGCCCAAGTGGTGAAGCGTTGGCGGAGGCGGAGTGCGGAAAGCACGTTGGGGCCCGCTAAGGGATGGCGACGGCCTCGATCAGCTCGTGGGCCAGTTGATCGCCGTCGCGGTGCTGTGTTTCCTGCACGCTTTGCAGGCGATGGCTGGCGACGCCGGGTAGCACGGCCTGCACGTCTTCCGGGATTGCCGCATCGCGTTCATCCAGCATGGCCCAGGCGCGCGCCGCCGAGAGCAGGGCGAGTCCGGCGCGTGGCGACAGGCCGTGCACGTAATGCGCCGATTCGCGCGTGTAGCGCACGATGGCCTGCACGTAGTCGAGCAGGGCGGGCGAAACGAACACCTGTTTTGCCTGCTGCTGCAGGGTAAGCAGTTCGGCGGCCTCCATTTGCGGCGTGAGTTTCGAGACGATCTCGCGCCGCTCCACGCCGGCCAGCAATCCGCGCTCCGCCTGTGCGTCCGGATAGCCGAGCTGGATGCGCATCAGGAAGCGGTCGAGCTGCGATTCCGGCAGCGGGAAAGTGCCGATCTGGTAGGTGGGGTTCTGCGTGGCAATGACGAAGAACGGCGAAGGCAGCGGGCGCGTGCTGCCCTCGATGGTCACCTGCTGTTCCTCCATCGCTTCCAGCAGCGCGCTTTGCGTCTTGGGCATGGCGCGGTTGACTTCGTCGGCGAGGATCATCTGCGCGAAGATCGGACCGGGATGGAACTTGAACTCCCCCCCTCCGGAAGCCGGGGTGTCGCGCTGAAAGATCGATACGCCGAGAATATCGGCCGGCAGCATGTCGCTGGTGAACTGGATGCGCTGGAACTGCAGTCCCAGCGAGCGCGCCAGCGCATGCGCCAGCGTAGTCTTGCCCACCCCCGGCAGATCCTCGATCAGCAGGTGCCCGTGTGCCAGCAGGCAGGTCAGTGCCAGCCTGATCTGGTGCGGTTTGCCGAGGATGACCTGTTCCACCTGGCCGATGACATTATGTAGTGAGTTGCTCATGAGGTTCCTTATAACAGAATCGCGGCGACCACCTTGCGGTCTTCCGATATCAGGATGTCGTAGGTGCGGCAGGCGGCGGCGGTGTCCATGAATTCCACACCGATGCGTGCCTCGACCAGTTGCCGGTACAGCCGGGGGTGCGGGAACCGCAGCCGCTCGCCGGTGCCGATCAGCACCACTTCCGGCTGGAAGGCCAGGAAATAGGCGAAATGGGTTTCTTCCAGCGCGGCGAAATCCTGCGGCTGCCAGTCGGTCAGCACCTGTTGCGGCGTGACCACCACGGGCTGCTCGTAGCGCTCGCCGCTGATCGTCACATAGCCGGGGCCGTGTGCGGTAAAGATTTTCTGGCCGGGAGTGTTGGAAAGTTGCAGTTTCAAGCGTACTCCACTGATGTCCGTTTATTTGCTGCCGGGGGCCTGCTCGGATAGAATTGCGACCTTTGTTGCCCGTGTTTTCAAGGGGCTGATAACGGGATTCTACCGGATTCGACAGCACCTGGAATACTTCATGGCAGCGGGGTTTTTTGAAGGAGCATTGTGACTCGACCAGATACCACCGATAGCGAAATGGCGCGACCCGTGCTCAAGTCCGCCAAGCTGGCCAACGTCTGTTATGACATCCGTGGCCCGGTGATGACGCGCGCCCGGGAGATGGAAGAGGACGGCCACCGCATCATCAAGCTGAACATCGGCAACCTGGCGCCGTTCGGTTTCGACGTGCCGGAAGAGATCCAGCAGGACGTGATCCACAATCTGCCGAGCGCTTCCGGCTATTCCGATTCCAAGGGGCTGTTCTCCGCGCGCAAGGCGATCATGCACTACTGCCAGCAGCGCAACATTGCCGGTGTCGGGCTGGAGGATATCTTTATCGGCAACGGTGCTTCCGAGCTGATCGTGATGTCGATGCAGGGGCTACTCAACACCGGCGACGAGGTGCTGGTACCGGCACCCGACTATCCGCTGTGGACGGCGGCGGTGACGCTGGCCGGCGGTACGCCGCGGCACTATATGTGCGACGAGGAAGAAGGCTGGGCGCCGGACCTTGACGACATTCGCGACAAGATCACGCCGAACACGCGCGCCATCGTCGTCATCAATCCGAACAATCCGACCGGCGCGCTGTACTCGGACGAAATGCTGCGCCAGATCATCCAGATTGCGCGCGAGAACAACCTGATCGTGTTCGCCGACGAAATCTACGACAAGATGCTGTATGACGGCGCGACGCATACCGCTATTGCCTCGCTGGCCGAAGATGTACTGTTCGTGACCCTGAACGGCCTGTCCAAGAACTACCGTGCCTGCGGTTATCGTGCAGGCTGGATGGTCGTTTCCGGTGCCAAGAATAGCGCTGAGGATTATCTCGACGGACTTAACATCCTGGCATCGATGCGGCTGTGTTCCAACGTGCCGGGGCAGTATGCGATCCAGACCGCGCTCGGCGGCTACCAGAGCATCAACGACCTGGTGGCGCCAAGCGGCAAGTTGACCAAACAGCGCGACCTGGCCTGGCAGATGCTCACCGACATTCCGGGTGTGACCTGCGTCAAGCCGAAGGCGGCGCTGTACCTGTTCCCGCGCCTCGATCCGCAGATGTATCCGATCGAGGACGA
>CAZMSI010000213.1:0-3423 GCA_964568895.1 uncultured Sideroxydans sp.
TCGCTTCAAGCTCATCGAGCACGTCACTCTGATTATCGCTCGAAAATTGAATAAGCACTCCGCCTGTTAAAGTTTGCGCTATATGCTTCCAAAAGTACGCTGCCGAGTCCATGCCACCAGCATCAAAGATCTTGTCTGGAATTACGGGTTGACCCCTGTATGAGTCGTACGGGTTTCTACCTTGTAGATACTCGGATGTGTCCATGGCGGAGTGAATCACTGGATGCAGAGCAGAGGTAGAAAGCGTGTATGGGAACTCATTCCATACGACATCCAAGATGTTTTTGAGGTTGACTGGATCTTTTGCTGCACGCCACAGTTCCTTTGCCAATGACTGGCCAACGTGATCGTGAGGGATGGCAGAGTAGACAGCCTTACCACTCTTCGTCAGGCCAATTGGATGGATGTTGTAGTTCTCCTTGTCATACTCTGAAATCTTCCTATGAAACTCGTCTAGTTTGTCCCCCGTCACCTTGTTAAGCAAGCCATGAGCTGCTGCAATTTTAAGCATGGTTGGAGCGACATCGAACATCATCGTCTTTGTGATGAAGGAAAAAGGGTTATCCTGATACGCACGCCAAGATGAGGCGTAACCGTTCTTCCTGATGTTCGAGAAAAGGAAGAGTGAGTTAGTAATTTTGTTCCAGTCTCCACGAACCATTGGGTTCGGAGTACCAGCGTAGTTCCTGATTGCGTGGTACATCTCCTCATCTGTCCACTTGTACTTCTTCTGTAGCCTTCTCATGTAGTCGAATGACGCCAGTTTAACAAGTCGTTCTCCAACGGCTCCTGGGCCACTCAGCATCCTGTCAGACCATGCGAGCAACCTTTTCCTCATTGAAAGATGTGCAGAATCAGAGGAAGTGATCGACTGCATATTCTTGTACCAGTTGTCGCCTATGGGCCCTGTCTCTGCGACATCTCCAGCCTCGTACTGCCTCCGAGTCGGAGGAATAATTGCTCCCTCTTTCATTAGTTTTAGCGTGTCAACGTCTTTTGGACCGACCTTCTGCGACCATGCAGTTCTCCACGCTTCAGGAAACTTCTTCACCATTGAGTAAGCGAGTTGAGCTGCACCAGTTACTGGATCACCTCTGACGATGTTCTTGTAAGAAGATCCTGTATCCTTTACTGGATTGTAGATTGCGAACCCTGGGTTGTAATCGACGAACAACTTACGAATAGGATCGTGCAACGCACGGTAAATCTTCGACCATGCAGTAACTTCTTGCGGAGCATCTGCGAGCGTCTTGGACATGCCTTCAGGAACCCAATATCCAACCGTATCGTTCTTCTGCATGAACTTGATGAGCCGCAGTTTCGCCCCAGCAGGAGGCTGACGGAAGTTCCCCCTAGCATCCTTCGGTGCAGGTACAGCAGCATCTGGTCCGATAAAATCGTCGCAGAACTCAATCAGAGACTTGGCCGCTTTAGCTTTGAGGATTGCCTTGATAAAGGCCGTGTCCTTCATCAGCGTGGCATGGATTGGGTCTTCTACTTCCTTGAGTGTCCCAATCTGCTCAAGGATCTTAGCGGAATCAATGCCACCTCCACCTTCTGCCATCTTCTCTATGACGTTGAATTTGGCGTAGAACTCCAATGTCGCTGGATCTTCAAGAACTGGGCGCATCTCGTCGCTCAACAGACCGTTTTCGTCAGCAAACTTAAACAGTGCCAACCGTGGTCCTTGCCCGAAATCTGCCCATGCTTTTTCTACGGTGGCGATTTTATCTGCACCAAATCTCTCTGTCAGTCCATTGTGGACTACCTGTGCTTCCTCCAATGTCAGAGGGTTATGAGCCAGTATCTGGCGGTCACCTTTCCCTATCCTGTTTGCTTTGACAAGGAAACTGATCTGTTCAGGGTCCATCCCTGTGCTTTCAAGGAGTGGCCGCAACTGCATGTTCATTTCGTTGGCGTGTGCCGCAGTAACAGAATCTGCAAACTGATTCACCTGGAGAGCCATGACAGGATCGTTTTCTGGCTTGATCCCAACCTTACGCAAGAAGTTGTACCACTCATACATCTGAGCGTCTGAGTTGAATAGTCCACGCTTGAAGACATCCCCGAGGTTCTTTAGTCCTTCCTTTGTCCAAGGCTTGAAGGTCTGAGCAACCCTCTTCGACGCCCGGATAGCAAAACCCTTTGCGCTTTCCTCTCTGTGGACTCTCTCGAGAGTGTCATAGTCTCTTGCGGGCCGCTCTGGAGGAAGAACTCCCTCACGGATGATCTGACGGATCGCCCATGCCTCTTTGTTCTTCTCCGAACCAATTACAGGAGCCTCTTCCATCTTCTTCCTGACAGCAGCGGTAAACTCCTCTGGAGTCGCGACTCCAGCGTGCTCGTCAGACAGCAGCTTCCCAAATGCTCCAGCGCGTTGTTCTGGTTCTGGCTTGCCCTTGAGATCAGGAGCCTTCATCTCGTCATCGAGCATCTTCAGGAAGTCAGGGATCAGGAGTCTCCTCGGGATCTGGCCAGCATTCTGCTCCGCAGCAACTTGAGCCGCAGCAGTTTCAGCGTCTGGGACAACCTCGACCTCTGCACCCTGTTCTTTCACAAACTCCGGGAACTTCTTGGTTTTGACAGCTTCGACAGCTATCTGCCTCCTGGCCTCGAACGGAAGGCTTTTATCCGTAGCGTCGAAAGCCTTTCTATAGACAGCAAAGTTTGTATCCGGCTTGATAGACCCGAGCCCGGTCATCAGTGCGCCGACACCAATTTGGCCTACAGCGGCATTAGCCAACTCTGCTGGGTTGATCTTCCCTTCGCTGAGTTGCTGCCCTGCCGCCATGCCCGTGACGGACAAGGCAGGGTGCATCCCGAACGTCTCTGCACCGGCAGCGAGGGTCCTCGTAATCGGAGTCTTCGCTACACCGACGAGCTTCCCGGCCAACCCAACTGACAACGCATCGAACGCAGCCATCGGGAGTGCAGCCCGTAGTGCGTGTTGCCTAGACCGTTTGACTAGTTCAGGATCTCCGAGTGCTGCCCTGAGTGCGTCAGGGTCTGTGATGTCAACGCCCTCTTTCGCAAACGCCTCAAAGAACTTTGCGGTCCCAACGCTCGCCAAAGTAGTAGCACTCATCCCGAGAGATGTCCCGAGCCTAGCTCCGAGAGCTGCACCACCAACGGTCCCCTCTGGACCGATCACAGAACCGAGAGCGCCGCCTGCTGCTGCTGTGAGTGCAGCGATTGGCCCTGCGGTCTCTGCAAAGTTGACGAGCCCAGAGACTACAAAGTCTCCAAGGAAGTTGGCAGGGTCTTCCTTTGCTGCCTTTAGCCAATCCCTAAGTCCCTCCGCTTCCTGTGCATGTTTTGTCACCTCCGGGGTCGGCATCCGCTCAAGCTCTTTGTACGTACCCGCGATATCCGCAATAGGACCGATCAGGTCCATAGCGTTCTGAGGTTCGTCTTTCCCGAGCG
>CAZMSI010000214.1:0-3400 GCA_964568895.1 uncultured Sideroxydans sp.
TCAGCTGGTCAACCTTCTCGGCCTTCATCCAGTCCTTGTCGTTGAAGTTGGCGACAGTGGCAATGGCTTTATCAGCATCCTCTTTCCACTTCACAACGTCATCGATGCCATCAAAGAGGGAGAACTTGTCCCGCAGTTCCGTGAACTTCTCACGATCCTTTTGGTTGTTCTTCCCCAGCTCCGATATCTTGTTGTACATTGCGACAGGATCCAGAGGAAGTTCTTTGCCTTCGGGGTCGATGTAAACAATCTTGCTCCCATCCATTACGGGGGCTTTGGTTTCGGGGTCAGTCTTAATTTTCCAATCAGCAGGTGTTGGCATAGCTATTCAGCTCCTTGGCCCGTTCGGGCGCGTTTGGGCGAAGTACTTCCGCTGTTCAGCGTTCACTTTCGCCGTTTTGTTAAACTGCTTGAACATGCTGTCTTCTCCTATGGTAAAATGTCCACACATAGTGCCTCGGCTCCTTCCCTGGCCTATGCTTTGAAGAATAGGATGCCCTGCTTGATGACATCCCAGTTGCGCACATCGAAGTGGAGCCACGTGACTCCCTCTTCAACTGCCGTGATGTACTTGTATGCCGGCAGGGTGGGGTTCGTCTTGATGTGCTGGCGAACTTCTTCTGCCGACTTGTACTTGAACTTACAGTCAATGGCCTGTCCCAGACAGTGCTGGGAAGTAAAGCTGCTGAACCTGGGCTTGTAGAAAAGCGCATCGCCCGGATTGTACGCAGCTATCTGCCGCACCAGATCATCAATGTCCAGAATATCCAGGGGTGGACGGTAGCCTCGATACTGGTTGTTGCCACCCCACATGTAGTCATTGACGATCATGACGCCGTGCAGCTCCCGAAGCTGATCCATGGTCCAGATCACTCTCCGATCCATAAGGCGCCAGATATTGTTAGAGACTACCCGGTTGACTCTATCCAAAAGATGATCTTCATAAATCTTCTTCGGGAAGACTTCGTGGGACTCAAAATGTTTTGGTGCGTAGTACATCCCAATTTTCTCCTTAGTTGCTGGACCTGTAGTAGTAATCAACCCCCAGGGTGACTCGGTTGTTATCAGCGGCTGATTGCACTTCGATAAGATATACAGTATCCAAGTCAAGCACAAACTCATTCTGGTCTCTTTGGAGTAATGGGCCGCCAGTGAATATCCCTGACGCCATAGCAGGCACAAATACATCCCCGGAGCCCGCACCACCCGGAGTGTGGCAAGCTTCTTGCATCGGATCAGCCAGATCATTCCGCATCGGGTCATTCCTATTAACTCCCACTATGGCGTTATTGGCTGCGTGAGTAAAGCCAGGATCACGGAAGGCTGCCAGCGTGAGTCCCAGGGTACTCTGGGCAAAGAACACCGCATGAATATACTTATCGGCTGGCGTCTTAAAACGAATGCGCCCATATCCATTTGTGTCCACATCCGGGAAGTAATGCGCCAGCAGAAAGTGTTTGCCTTCGTGAGTCATGTAGTGCTCTGGGCCTTCGGCAACAATGGACCCACCCACCCGGTCAGCGTGAATGTCTACACCACCGACCTCTTCATCATAACCTCTAATAATTTCTCCACCCATCAGCCTTTCTCCCTTTGTTCGAGGTTCCAATCAGCCACATCCAACTTCTTCTTCCCTTCGAGCCATTCAGGCCTCACGCCCTGCCAGTGATGCCGGCAGTTATACCCACCCCGGTGTGTGTAGGCTGGGCCACTCTTCCCGGACCACTTAAAGGTCCACGAGTCGATCTGATTGCGCGTGTAGACCTTTCCTACACGCTTGCGGCAGAAGTCCCTGGTGGTGGCCATTATATCACCAACATACATGAAGTGCTTGATGCCAATCTCTTCAGCAACAAGGTGGTTTACTTCCTGCTGGTACTGCATAATACTGTCACGGGCCAGTGTCCGGGCCTCAGCTAACAGATTACGCCCAACAGCTCCGGGCCGGGTTGTCCCGGTGAGAGCTGCTTGTACTGCTGTTACCACGTCATCAAAGTCTCCACCACCAACAACGAGGTCGTACATGCTTTGGATGATCTGCTGTTTCTTGGTACCGGAGATCTCGATGTAATCCTGATAGACTCCATCCCGAAGTACTTTCATTGCGTTGTTATCAATGTCTGTGAACTCAGTAGCCTCATCCAAATACTTATAGGAGCGGGAGATGGCAGCGTTCACGCTTCGGAAGTCTTTGATCAGAGCCCTCATCTCATTAGTGAAGTCCGACTTGAACAGTTCTTCTACCCGGCGATGGATCTTTTGGGCATTCTTCAGGTTGAGCCGGATGCCCTCCAACTGCCCCTTCTTATTGGTTCGGAGAAGAGTGAGCTTGTTGAGAATGTCCTTTTGTAGCTTCACCAGTGCGCTCTCCACCCGCTTCACATGGTCATCCTGCCTCTTCATGAGGAAGGCATCCATGGCCTCAACTGCGCTCCTTATGTCATCAATGTTAGCCATCTACTCTATGCTGCCTTTGCCGGTGGGGCCTTCGCCCCAGGCTGCTGAGCTGGGGGTGTTTGCCCCGGTTGAAGATTATTTGTGCCGTCATCCATAAAGGGCTGGTCTTCCGGGGGCACACTCACTTTGGGGTTGGTGCCTGGAGGTCCAGCGGGCTCCTCACTGTCTTTTACTCCCTCTTCAATTTGCTTGTCGATCTCGTTCATATCATCTTCTTCAATGGTCGGGAGCACCTGACGGGCCACCTGTTTCTGGAGGAGTTCTTGGAACTTCTCGCTCTGGACAATTGTTTGCGCCGTCAGGGCATTCTCCAAATCGGTGGCGAGGTTCTCAATGTCATAGGAGCGGTCACGTTTGATGGAGATCTTGTCTTTGTACTCTTCCCACATCTCTTCCCATCGAAGCCAAAACTCAACGATCTTGCGTTCGGAGTTCTCTGCGTTGATTGCCTTGGAGACCAGCTTGGCATTGAGCAATTGGAACTCGGTCTTCAAAGCCACCCCGCTCTTTGCTTCGGTCTGGATCTCGGTGGAAGCCATCCCGCCAACATTCGCTGCCCGGTATATCTCAGCAACCTTCTTTTGTACTACTTCAAGAATTGCCTTAACCGGATCAGCTACCTTTGCCTCAAGCCAGTCGGGCTTGCTCTCCGGGTTGTCCGGGTCGAACTCCAACACACTCTCCACCCCCACCTCATCATCTTGCTGTGGAGAATTCATGTCTGTTGGCCGAGCTTCCCGTTTGGGCTTGCGCATCATCGGAAAGGCGGCATAGTTGATAACCTGCTCGATCTGAGACATGTTCCGAACGATGGAGAGATCAATGCGTGCGACTTCGTGTATGTCGGATACGCCAATGCCTACACTTTTACTTCTTTGGTTGTAATGCCATACGAAGGGTATCACATTCAAGGGATTCACTCCACCACCAATAAAGACCGCTT
>CAZMSI010000215.1:0-3392 GCA_964568895.1 uncultured Sideroxydans sp.
CAAAAATCAGGTCGGCCGAGCTCAGCAGCACCAGGAAGGCGACCACGATTGGGAATGCGAGCAGCAGGCCACGGCCCACGGCCGCCAAGCTCGACTGAGTCTGCCGCTCCTGAAACAGCGCAGCCTGGGTCTCCGACAACACCCGCCACGGCCGGAACCAGGCCTCAACCGTCGGAAGCACCAGGCCCAATCCGAAGTCGAAGAAGCCGTAGGAAAGAAGATCGCCCTGCTGGTACACACGCACCAGCAAGGCCAGGCCAGCCAGGGAGAACGCCACATCCAGGAAGACGGTCAGCGGCTCGGCCCGGAAGACGGGCAGGACCGACAGCACACCGATCAGGGCAGCCAGCGCCAGGGACACGGGAGACGGGGACTTCCCCTCTGACAGACCAAGGGCAAAAAGTGCAGCCATACAAAGCCAGACCCATATGGCGAAGGAAACACCGATGGGGCGGCCGTAGAACAAGATCTCAAAGGCCACCCCCAGGAGCAATCCAGAAGCAGCCAGCGCCACAGGTCGAAGGAAACCTGAACCTTCGGAGGCGCTTTGGGGGTCGGATGTGTCGGACTCGGATGGCGGGTTCGGCATTTGTTTTCGCTCCTTGGATGACGGGTGGGAGCTCGCCGGCGGCGTCGGAGAACGCTTCGGCTCGCATGTTCACTATGGCCGTCGGCCCCTGTCAAAAGACGGCAAATGACTCTCAAATCCTTTCAGATAGGCTAGGATAGGAGCCTTCAGCCGTATCACTCTACTTGAGGCACGGGCCCGGCAAACGGCCGTGGGAGCTGTCCATGAACAGACCTGCTTGGATCGACGTTATCCCGGAAGAACAAGCCGAAGGCGAGCTGGCAGCCCTCTATGATCGCTGGCAGGACCGGCGGCACGAGAAGGTAGACAACATCCTGCGCGTCCACTCGCTGCACCCGAGGACCCTGGGCGAGCACGCCGAGCTGTACGACACGACGATGCATGGGCCATCAGGCTTGAGCTTGGCCGAGCGTGAGATGATGGCTGTGGTGGTATCGTCGATCAACCGCTGCCACTATTGAATGACCCACCACGCGCTCGGTCTGAGCCGCCTGCTTCGCCGCCGTCCCAATGCCCAAGCATTCATCGAGGGCTTGAAGAAGGACCATTCGGCGCTCGATCTCGAGCCCCGGGAACGGGCGCTTTTGGACTATGCCGCCAAGCTCACCCGGACCCCCTGGGACATGACGCCAACCGACCTGAATCCGCTTCGTGAAGCCGGCTTGAGCGACCGGGACATATTGGATGCAAACCTCACCGTCGCCTACTTCGCCTACGTCAACCGTCTGGCACAGGGGTTGGGGGTGGAGGTGGAGCCGTACGTTGGCTAGGAGCCGACCCTGGCCCGAAAGGTTTGATTCGCGCTCACCTAGCCCTGGTCTGTGCCCTGCGGCAAGGTTCTCGACCCTGCCTGGCGCCACGGACCCGCCGCTTGGGCAGTGGCGCTACTGCGTCGGGAACGCCGGCAGGGCTATCTTAGCCAACGATGCGATCCCGTCCAGATCGTCGAGCTCGAGCCACTGCAGCATGATGCGCTGGACCCCAGCTTGCTGATAGGCCTCGAGCTGGGGGAGAATCTCGTCGCCCGCGCCGACGATGATAGGCCGCCTCCGTTCGCTCTCCAGGCTGGAGCCCCTTGCCCGGACCTTGCGTTCGAGATCGGCCTGATCCCGGCCGTACAGAATGTTGGTCATCACGGATCGACGCACGCTGGTCGAGTCCCGCCCCTCGGCCTCGATCAGGCCGTCCATGTATTGGTTGAGATCCCGGTACGCTTCGGGCGACTGGAAGGCGCAGTTCCATTCGTCTGCCCATCGCGCCGCCAGCGGCAGCGTGTGTTTTCGACCGTGGCCGCCGATGAGAATCGGGGGGCGGCCCGGCGCAAGCGGCTTCGGCAGCAGTTGCGCTGCCCGAAGCTGATAGTACTCGCCATCGAAAGTCACCGGTCCCGGCTCTCGAAGCAGGCGGTAGACCACTTCCGCCCCCTCCTGGAACCGGTCAAAGCGGCCCCTGCCTTTGAGCAGGGGGAACCCGAACATCTCGTGCTCCAGATCCTGCCAACCGCCGCCGATCCCAAGGACGAGGCGTCCGCCCGAGAGCGTGTCGATGTCCTTGCCCGTACGGGCGATAAACACCGGATGGCGAAACGATACCGGCGCCACCAGCGGGCCGAATTCAATGCGCTCGGTGTGGCTGGCCAGCCAGGTTAGGGACGACCACATCTCGAGCGAATCGTCGGCGGGATGATGGGGGATGGTAAAGTGGTCGGATCGGAACAGACCTGCGAAACCCAGGTTTTCGGTGGTCCTGGCAATCCGCTTCCAGCGTTCCCAATTCAGGCCTTCTTGGCCCTCGATCATCAAGCAGAGTTCCATGGGGGGTCATTCCTTCGGGTTGCCTACCGCGTTGACGGCGTCCTGATCCTCTGATGATACAGGCATCGCTCCCGGGGAGGTAATGGCAGCGCAAGGGTGACTGGGACGCCTGAGGGCTTGTGCCGGGCGCCCATTCCAATTGCCCATGGCTTGTGAAATTCTTCACGAATGGGCTGGTCGTCGGAGACTCGTGAGTTCAGCGGATCCCACTGTCGAATGTCAGGCTGACCTGCGTGTACTGGCCGGGCTGGACGGCTACTTCCACCGTCGGAGGCAGAGGGAAAGCGCCAGTAGTGACACCACTGATTGTGTAGGTCCCCGCTGGGAGCGAGACCTGGAAGGTGCCGTCAGATTCCGTAGTGAACTCGGTCACCCGCCGGCCCTGGCGGTCGAGAACTTCGAATGTCGCCTGGTATGGCCTGTCCGGGCAGGGATCTTCGGCCCTGGCGACAGGGCAGCTGGGGCCGAGGACCGCCTTGCCCTCGATACCCTGGCCAGAACTAGGTGCAGGCTCAACGGTTGCAGGCACCTCCAGCCCCGAGGCCCATTGGCCAATCGTCATCTCGATCATCGACTGAATGGCCGGGGAGGCATGCGCCGACCCTGCGCCCCGGAACCGCAGCTTGACGCTGAACATATCGGCCGAGCCGGGCTGGTCCGGCGTGGACCAATCGAAGGCTTGATAAGTCTCCAGCCATGTTCGAAGCTGGTCCGATTCGTCTTGGGTCAAGTGCCCCGTTCGAGACCCCGTCGATCGGCAGGTGTCGTCGAGCACATAGCTGCCGTCAGTCTGGATCACCAACTGCTGGCACAGGCCAGCGATTCCGCCGGAGCGTTCCCAGGTGATTGCGCCGGGCGCTCGAACCAGGAGACTATAGGGGGTTGTCGTCGGCTGCGGCCGAGCGCCTGGCAATGTGGGCGAAAGTTCCATCCCGGCGCATCCCCCCAGAACAAGAGCCAGCCCCACTGCCAGAAGACCGATGCCTTTC
>CAZMSI010000216.1:0-3379 GCA_964568895.1 uncultured Sideroxydans sp.
TGTTGTATGCTCAGGGTGGTCAGGGGGCAGGATGGTGGTCAGCCCCGGCCGATCACCTCGAGGGCGTTAGCCGCCTGCAAAGGTTAGGAGATTCAAGCCATGGACGACAGTATCGGGAACCCGTTTGCCGAACATGTCCGCTCCGCAGCCATTGACCTCTCGGCAGGGAAGTCCGAGGCAGAGATCATCCAGGATCTCGGCAAGAAGGGTATCTACGGTGCATATGCCACATACATAGTCCAGCAGGCAAGAGAGGGCAAGCCGGAAATCAACCGGCAAATCTCCAGTAGTCGCCGTACATACGGCTGTGGCATGATTATCCTGGGCGCATTGATTCTCGGCATCTCCTATGGTTTTGCTGCTCCCGGCGGGGTCTATTTGATTCCTACAGGTCTCTTCGTTGTAGGGGTCATCAACATTCTTAGATGACTCTTCAGATCCTGAGACAAGCTTGTGTGTAGAATACATCCGGTCTTTTGGCGGCTAACATCTCGCTGGATCGGACCGGGGATGCTGGGCGAGTTTGGTGTGATTGTTGTATGCTCAGGGTGGGCAGGGTGCAGGATGATGGTTAGCCCCGGCCGATCAGCTCGAGGGCGTTGGGCGCCCTCCGACAGGAGAGATTGCCTTGAAGTCAAGTGCACTTTCGTCGTTGACCCCAAGTGTCGCAGACCTGGTCACCCTACTTGGCCAGCGGGAAAGCGGCTCCCTCGAATTCAAGAGGGAATGGTATCGCCTTGAGGAGGATCCGAAGGAGAAGAAGTCACAGAAAGCGGAGTTAGTAAAGGACATTATCTCCCTTGCAAACGGGAGTCTCGAGGCAGTAGGTGACCCCGCTGTGTTGATTGTTGGGGCATCAGATAAGCTGCGGGAGGACGGATTGCGAGAAGTCTCAGACGTTGGGCCGAACCTTCCCACGGCCGCCCAGATCCTCGATGTCGTGAGGCCATTCTGTAATCCTCCTATGGACTCACTTCAGGTAATCCCTTTCCAACATGATACGGCCACGCTATTCGCAATCTTCATTCCTCCAACTCCCCACGTATTCGAATTGGCTGACGATCTTAGGACCCGGTCTCGCGTGTATTCGAAATACTCGGTCCTTGTCCGGAGGGGCGACAGCATCGATTTGGCTTCTTCAAAGGAGCGAGAAGCACTGGGTACCCTAAAGCGCATCAAGAGTTCAGAGCTAAGGAACCCCCCACCAACCAGCCTGGCAGCGGCGGTTGGGGCGACTACCGCAGGGATTCTTGTTGGCCAAATCGGGTCTCGCGATGGGGGTATCCGGGGAGCCGCGGCCGGCGGTTTGGTTGGCTCTCTTATCGGTGGACTCATTGGTACACTGATGGGCCTCGCATACGAACTCTTCTTTCAGCAGACGGGAGGCTGGCACCAGGAACCGGGCCGACGAAGGGCAGCCGTAATGTCCCTTGCGGCAGCAATGGCTGCTGCCACCTGGATTGTCTCTGGCAAATTGGCAAACATGTTCACCCCTAAGCTCATGGACGAGTCCGATTGAGCTGGGTGCCTAACATCCCGCTCGATGGGACCAGCGATTTGGGGCGGGCTTGGTGCGGGCGTTGTATGATCGGGCTGGGCCTGAGGAGTTGGCGTTGATCAACCGCGGGCCATGCACTGGAGGCGTTGGGCAGAAGCCTAGGGGGTGTGTGACAAGTGTCAGTTTCAAACACAACAATCAAGCCCGATGGGCTACTCACTCCGGTCGTGGGCACATGGGGAGAGATGAAGTATTCCCTCGTCACGACGTATGCCCACATGTTCACCACCGCAATGCACCCGAAGTGGGGGAGCCTCTCATATATCGATCTCTTTTCAGGAGCAGGGCGAGCTGTTGTCAAGCCCTCGCGCAAGTTGGTACTTACGACTCCTACGTTGGCTCTTCGGCTGCAGCAGCCATTTGACGACTACATCTTCTGTGAGATTGATGGGCCGAAGATGTCAGCCTTGCGAGCGAGAGTGGCCAGGGATTACCCGTCCCTGCTCGTACATTATGTCCCTGGTGACTGTAATCAGAACGTCCAACAGATTGAGGGCTACCTACCCACGTACTCGAAGGGCAACACTACATTGGCGTTCTGTGTGGTGGACCCATTCGCCCTTCGAAGCCTGCACTTTGCCACAATCCAATCACTCGCCCAGAGATTCATGGATTTTCTAGTTTTGATCCCGGCGTACATGGATGCGCATCGGAACCAACACATGTATCTCTCGAAGAGCGACAAGTCTGTCGACAAGTTCTTGGGCACGACTTCTTGGCGGGCGGCGTGGGCTAGTACCACGGGACAAGGTTTCGGCACGTTCATCGCAGACCAATTCGGAGTGCAGATGACGGGTCTTGGCTACAATTACATTGGGGTACACGACATGGTGCTCGTCCGCCATCCCAAGAAGAACTATCCTCTCTATCGTCTTGCCTTCTTCAGCCGCCATGGCCTTGGGCAGAGATTCTGGCAGCAGGCAAAGATAACCGCGCAAGGCCAACTTCCATTGTTCCCGTAGGAAAGGATCGATCATGTCCCAGCGCTCCAGTATTGAGTGGACCGATTCGACATGGAATCCAGTGACTGGCTGTACCAAGGTCAGTCAGGGGTGCAAGCACTGCTATGCAGAACGAATGGCAAAGCGCCTAAAGGCAATGGGCGCCGTGCGCTATGAGAACGGTTTTCGCCTCACACTCCATCCAGATCTTCTGGAGCAACCCCTCAAGTGGAAGAAGCCTCGGGTGATCTTTGTGAATTCCATGAGCGACCTGTTCCATCCAGAAGTTCCGTTCCGCTACATCGAGAGCGTCTTCGAGGTCATGAGTCAAACCCCCCATCATGTCTACCAGGTGCTAACAAAACGTAGCGACAGGTTGGCCAAACTCGCATCCGACCTCCCTTGGCCTACAAACGTTTGGATGGGAGTGAGCGTTGAGGATCAGAGCGTGGTTAACCGCGTAGATGACCTGAGAACGGTTCCTGCAAAGATCAGGTTTCTCTCTTGCGAACCCCTCATCGGCCCCCTGAATGGAATCTCCCTCATCGGTATTCACTGGGTCATTGTGGGTGGTGAATCCGGACCGGGGGCTAGGCCGATGCAGGAGGAGTGGGTTGATGCTATCCGAGCCTTGTGTCGAAGTGCTGGAGTAGCATTCTTCTTCAAGCAGTGGGGAGGGGTTAGGAAGGATTTGGCAGGCAGAACTCTCCACGGCCGAACCTACGATGAGCTGCCCAAGGTGCCACAACGTTACAAGAGTGCCCTGGCATCGATGGCGTGATGCGGGCCGCAGCTTCTGCCTTGCATTTCGCTGGAACGGCCAGGATGACGTGCCCCCACTTCTTGATCCACTTTCTAAGTTAGACTCACCTGTTGCAGC
>CAZMSI010000217.1:0-3372 GCA_964568895.1 uncultured Sideroxydans sp.
TGTTGAGCAGCACCACCATGTTCAGGTTAAGCTGCTTGAGCTGCACCACCAGGCTGAGCTGGCGTTCGATCTGCGTGGCGTTGAGCACGACCAGTGCCAGGTCAGGCACGTTCTCGTGCAGGAAGTGGCGCACCACCTGCTCGTCCTCGGAAAAACCGTGCAGGTCGTAGATGCCGGGCAGGTCGATCACTTCCACCATGTCGGCGCCGAGCAGGATTTTGCCGGAGAGCAGCTCGACAGTAATGCCCGGCCAGTTGCCGACGCGCGCCGAGGCACCGGTCATGCGGTTGAATAGCGTGGATTTGCCGGTGTTGGGCATGCCCAGCAGGGCGATTCTTTTCATGCCTTCTTGACCTTGATCTTCTCCGCCTCGATCTTGCGCAGCAGGATGTCGGTGGTGCCGATGCGTACCTGCAGCGGGCCGGAAAAACGCGCCTTGCGGATGATTTCGATCTGTTTGCCCGTGCGGAAACCCATCGCCAGCAGGCGCTGGTGCAATGGCTCTTCGGTGTGGATCGCGACGATGGTCGCGCTCTCTCCGGGGATAAGGCTGGAAAGTGCTACGGCAGGCATGATGCGGCTATAAATTTCAATTCCGGCATTATTCCACAGTGGGCGGGGTTTTAGCTATGACGCGGCAATTTGCGGGGTGTGTCATGCGGCTGGTTTTGTAATGCGGGAATCGGCAGGTTTGCGGTAGAATACCGGCTTTTCGCAGTGGCAGATTAACCGAATGATCAAGGGCAGCATAGTTGCGATCGTGACTCCGATGCAGGAAGATGGCAGCCTGGACTTGGCCGCGTTCCGCGCATTGATCGACTTTCACGTCGAGCAGGGCACGGACGGCATTGTGGTGGTGGGCACCACCGGTGAATCGCCGACCGTCGATTTCGAAGAACACGAGTTGCTGATCGCCGAGGCGGTGAAGCATGCTGCCGGCCGCGTTCCCGTCATCGCCGGTACGGGTGCGAACTCGACCAGGGAGGCGACCGAGCTGGCGGCTTTTTCGAAGAAGGCGGGTGCCGATGCCTCGCTCAGCGTGGTGCCGTACTACAACAAGCCGACGCAGGAGGGGTTGTACCTGCATTTCAAGGCCATCGCCGAGGCGGTGGATATGCCGCATATTCTGTACAACGTACCGGGCCGCACTGCTGCCGACATGAATAACGATACGGTGCTGCGTCTGGCGCAGATACCCAATATCGTCGGCATCAAGGATGCTACCGGCAACATCGAGCGCGGTAGCGACCTGCTGTTGCGCGCGCCGAAGGACTTTGCCGTATACAGCGGCGACGATGCCAGCGCGCTGGCGCTGTTGCTGCTGGGCGGGCATGGCACCATCTCGGTCACTGCCAACGTTGCGCCGAAGTTGATGCACGAGATGTGTGTCGCGGCATTGAACGGCGAAGTGGGGCGCGCGCGCGAGATCAACTGCCGCCTGCTCGGTTTGCACCACAATCTGTTCGTCGAAGCCAATCCGATCCCGGTAAAATGGGCGGTGGCGCGTCTGGGCAGGGTGCGCAACGTGTTGCGGCTGCCGATGACGCCGCTGTCCGCGGCCGTGCAGCCGCTGGTGGAAAACTCAATGCGCCAGGCCGGCGTGATCTAAACGGTCGGGAGATATCGATTGATTGAACAACAGTTAATTTCGGGAGCAGCATGAATAAGTTACATACAGCCGTAATAGTCACTTGTCTGCTGGCGTTGGCCGGCTGCCATACGCTGGGCATCGAGAAAAAACGCGTCGATTACAAGTCCGCGTCGGCAAGCGCCAGGGAGCCGTCGCTGGAGGTGCCGCCCGACCTGACCACACCGCAATCCGAGGATCGCTACGCGATTCCCGCAGGCAACGGCGAGAGCGTGGAAAGCTATTCTGATTACGCCAAGGGTGCGGGCAACCAGCAGCCGCAGCGAGCTGCGAGCAATGTGCTGCCGCCGGTGCAGGGTGCGCATCTGGAACATGCGGGAACGCAGTACTGGCTGGTGGTGGACGGCCCGGCAGAAAGCGTATGGCCTAAAGTCGCGGCATTCTGGCAGGAGAACGGCTTTACCCTGAAGACCGAAAATCCACAGGCCGGCGTGATGGAAACCGACTGGCTCGAGAACCGCGCCAATATTCCGGAAAGCGGCATCCGCAAGATGCTCGGCAAGGTGTTCAGCGATGTGTACGATTCGGGCATGCGCGACCGCTATCTCACCCGTCTGGAGCGCAGCAAGGACGGCAAGAGCACCAATGTCTACATCACCCATTACGGCATGCAGGAAGTGTTGACCGGGGCGGACAAGGATTCCTCCAAGTGGGAACCGCGCCCGCGTGATCCCGCGCTGGAGGCTGCCATGCTGCAGATGCTGATGGCCAGGCTGGGCGGCAACGTCCCGGCCGCGCAGGCAGGGGCAGGCGTTGCGGCAAGCGGCGGTGTGCAGCCGATACTGCAGCGGATGTCTGACGGCAGCACCGGGATTATGCTGAAGGAGCCGTTCGATCGTTGCTGGCAGTCAGTCGAGAGCGCGCTGGACCAGGCAGGGATTGCGGTGGAAGACAAGGATCGCGCCAGTGGCGTGCTGTACCTGAGCGCCCATAAACAGGAGAACGGTTTCCTCGACGGACTGGAATTCTGGAAGGGTAAAGAAAAACCGCCTCGCATCCAGGTGCTGGTGCATCAGGATGCGACCGGTTGCCTGGTGACGGCCAGCACCGAGGACGGTACCAGCAATGCCGCTACTCAGCATGTCGTCGATGCGCTATACCGCGCCATGAGCGCGCAGGCCGCGCCGGTTGGGGTTGGCCAGGGTGTGGCGTCGGCACCATCGTTCCGTTCGGCACCACCCAAGCTGCAGGATTCGTCCGGCAACAAGACCATCTTCATCGGCGAGTCGCTGGACCTGTGCTGGAACGATGCGCTGTCGGCGCTGGACCGCGCCAAGATGTCGCCGGTCGATACCGATCGTCCAGCCGGCAAGCTGTATTTGCCGGCAGCGGATCGCGACAAGCCGGGCAGCTGGTTCAGCCGTCTCAAATTCTGGAAAACCGGCGACATCAAGATGGCGCGTCCGCAGGTCGTAGTGCGCACGGTTTCCGGCGGCTGTGAAATCTCGGCCAACGATGGCAATGGCGGAACCAACGAGGGGACGCAGCAAATCATCGATACGCTGTACCAGAATCTGAATCGCTGATCTATGCGTTTTGCCCTACTTGGCAGCGGCAGCGAGGGCAACGCGCTGGTGGTGCAGGCAGGCGGCAGTTGCCTGCTGATGGACTGTGGTTTCACCCTGGTTGAGACCACCGCGCGCCTGGCGCGTCTCGGCCTGGAGGCTGCACAGATCGACGGCATTGTGGTGACGCATGAGCACGGCGACCACATCTCCGGCGTG
>CAZMSI010000218.1:0-3367 GCA_964568895.1 uncultured Sideroxydans sp.
GAGTTCCACGCCGACGCTGTTCAATTCGGGAACTCGTCGTTCACAACTCTCGTCCTGTTACCTGACCACCGTTTCGGATGATCTGGATGGCATCTATGAGGCATTGAAGGAAAATGCGCTGCTGTCAAAATTTGCCGGAGGCCTGGGTAACGACTGGACCAACGTACGTGCGCTGGGCAGCCACATCAAGGGGACCAACGGCAAGTCGCAGGGGGTGGTGCCGTTCCTCAAGGTGGTGAACGATACCGCTGTGGCGGTGAACCAGGGTGGCAAGCGCAAGGGCGCGGTGTGTGCCTATCTGGAAACCTGGCACCTGGACATCGAGGAATTCCTCGAGTTGCGCAAGAATACCGGCGATGATCGCCGTCGCACGCACGATATGAACACCGCGAACTGGATTCCAGACCTGTTCATGAAGCGCGTGATGGAGGGAGGTGAGTGGACGCTGTTCTCGCCTTCGAACTGCCCCGACCTGCATGACAAGTTTGGTGCCGAATTCGAACGGGCTTACCTGGCTTACGAAGCCAGGGCGGCGAGCGGAGAGATCAAGCTGTTCAGGAAAATTCCTGCGCAGACCCTGTGGCGCAAGATGCTGACCATGTTGTTCGAGACGGGTCATCCGTGGATCACTTTCAAGGATCCATGCAACGTGCGTTCCCCGCAACAGCATATCGGGGTGGTACACAGCTCCAATCTGTGTACCGAGATCACGCTGAACACCTCGGATTCGGAAATTGCCGTTTGCAATCTGGGGTCGGTAAATCTGGCTGCGCACCTCTATCCGCAAGGGCACGAGAGAGCCGGGCAGATAGACCACGACAAGCTCAAGCGTACCATTCATACCGCCATGCGCATGCTCGACAATGTGATCGACATCAACTACTACTCGGTTGGCAAGGCGCGCAATTCCAACCTTAAGCACCGTCCGGTGGGGATGGGCATCATGGGTTTTCAGGATGCCCTGCATAAGTTGCGCCTCCCCTATGCCAGCCAGGAAGCGGTGGAATTTGCCGATCGCTCGATGGAGGCGGTGTGCTACTACGCATACTGGGCATCCACCGAGCTGGCCGAAGAGCGTGGCCGCTATGCCAGCTATCACGGCAGTTTGTGGGATCGCGGTATTTTGCCGCAGGATACGATTGAGTTGCTGCGTCAGTCGCGCGGCGGCCATGTGGAAGTAGATTCGTCGGCAACCATGGACTGGGATGCATTGCGCGCGCGCATTAGCCAGCATGGCATGCGCAATTCCAATTGCATTGCCATTGCGCCGACCGCGACCATCTCCAATATTGTCGGTGTGGCGGCCAGCATCGAACCGACCTACCAGAACATCTTCGTCAAGTCCAACCTGTCCGGCGAATTTACGGTGATCAATGACCATCTGGTTCATGACCTGAAGCAGTTGGGGTTGTGGGATGAAGTGATGATCTCCGACCTGAAGTACTTCGACGGCAGTCTGGCCAAGATCGACCGCATCCCGACGGGGCTGCGCAGCCTGTATGCCACGGCATTCGAGATCGAGCCGCAGTGGCTGATCGAGGCTGCGGCGCGCCGCCAGAAGTGGATCGACCAGGCGCAGTCGCTGAATATCTATATGTCCGGAGTGTCCGGACGCAAGCTCGATGAAACATACAAGCTGGCTTGGCTGCGCGGTCTGAAAACCACATATTACCTGCGCACGATGGGGGCAACTTCGGCGGAAAAGTCGACCTCGCGTGCCGGCACGCTTAATGCGGTGCCAAGCGGTGGTGCAGGGGAGGGCGAAGAAGCGAAGTTTTGTTCGATCGATGATCCTGAATGCGAAGCTTGCCAGTAAGGCAAGCCGGCTTTGAGCCGAGGTTGGGCCACCCGGGAACCGCCGGGGTTGCAATCTGAAACGAGTAATGGGGTTCGTTCCGGGCGGGCCCGAAAGAATATGGAGACAAAGTTATGCTGACATTTGAAGACGAAGTTGTGTCCGGGGCTATCCCGGCTGGAATGCGCATGGACTCCACGGCAGGCACCATGCCAAAAGCGGACGCAGATCGCGGCTATACTATTGCTGCGGCCGAAACTGGCCGTATTCGCGTGGAAGACAAGCGTATCATCAACTGCAATGCAGACGTGAACCAACTGGTGCCGTTCAAGTACAAGTGGGCGTGGGAAAAATACCTTTCCGCCTGCGCCAACCACTGGATGCCGCAGGAAGTGAATATGTCGGCCGACATCGCGTTATGGAAGGGCAACGGGTTGACTGAGGACGAACGTCGCCTGGTTAAGCGCAACCTTGGATTTTTCACCACTGCAGACAGCCTGGCGGCAAACAACATCGTGCTCGGCACCTACCGCCACATCACCAATCCGGAGTGCCGCCAGTTCCTGCTGCGCCAGGCATTCGAGGAGGCAATCCATACCCATGCTTACCAATACATTGTCGAAAGCCTGGGGCTGGATGAAGGCGAGGTATTCAACGCCTATCATGAGGTGAGCAGCATTCGCGACAAAGACGAATTCCTGATTCCTTTCATCGATACGCTGACCGATCCGGAATTCAGAACCGGTACGCTGCAGAGCGATCAGAATCTGCTGAAAAGTCTGATTGTCTTCGCCTGCATCATGGAAGGTCTATTCTTCTATGTTGGCTTTGTGCAGATACTGGCGCTGGGTCGCCAGAACAAGATGACCGGTGCTGCCGAGCAGTACCAGTACATCATGCGCGACGAATCCATGCACCTGAATTTTGGTGTGGATGTGATCAACCAGATCAAACTGGAAAACCCGCATTTATGGACACCGGAATTTCGCGAGGAAGTGAGTGGGCTGATGCGTAAAGGCGTAGAGTTGGAGTATCGCTATGCCGAGGACACCATGCCGCGCGGTATTCTGGGATTGAATGCCGGAATGTTCAAGGAATATTTGCGCTTTATAGCCAACCGCCGTTGCCAGCAAATTGGCCTGGATATGTTATATCCAGGTGCAAGCAATCCGTTCCCGTGGATGGCAGAAATGATCGACCTCAAGAAAGAAAAGAATTTCTTTGAAACTCGCGTGACCGAATATCAGAGTGGCGGCGCGCTTTCTTGGGATTAGAATGCAGTTGCTCGGGTTGCTGAGGTAGCCTGTTGCAGCTAAAGGGCTTCGGCCGCATCGCGGAGCGGTGGGGCGGGGGTGTAGTCGTGTTCGTGTTGTACTTTTTTACTTTCACTTCGCAAGGAGGTTGAGATGGTAGTAGCAAAAAAAGCTAAACCAGCAGCAAAGAAGGCGACTGCGGCTAAAAAGCCTGCCGCCAGGAAACCGGCGGCTAAAAAGCCGGCAGCCAGAAAGGTAGTGGCTAAGAAAAAGCCAGTAGCCAAAAAGGCAGTGGCCAAGAAAAAGCCAGTAGCCAAAA
>CAZMSI010000219.1:0-3360 GCA_964568895.1 uncultured Sideroxydans sp.
GCATGATGCTGCGTGCCACCAACACCGGCGTTACTTCGGTGATCGGCGTCGACGGCCGTGTCCAGCAGCGGTTACCGCAACACGAACAGGCCACGCTCACTGCCATGGTGCAGGGCTACACCGGCAGCACGCCCTATGTACGTTTCGGCAATGCGCTGGTGCTGGCGCTGCTGGCTTTGATGCTGGCGCTGACGTGGCGCGGGCGCGGGCGATGAGTTGGGTGTGTTACCTGCTTGAGTGTGCCGACGGCACGCTGTACTGCGGCATCACCAACGATCTCGACAAGCGCCTGGCCGCGCACAATGCGGGCGAGGGGGCGAAATACACGCGCAGCCGGTTGCCGGTGAAGCTGACCTATGCCGAGGCTTGTGCCAACAAGTCAGCCGCGCTGAAGCGCGAGTATGAAATCAAACGACTGAGCCGGGCACGAAAGCTCGCGTTATGCGATCAGTGACGCCTGTAGATGATGCGCTTGGTGCCCCCTTCGCAGGTACCGACCACCTTGCCGGGTTTTGCGGTCGGGGAAGCGGACTCCTTGGCCGCCTTGGCCGAGGCAGCGAGGGCTGCATCCAGGTTTTCGACCAGGACGATGTCCAGCGAGTAGGATTTTACGCCCTTGGCTTTCAGCTGTTTGTCGATGCGTGCTTTCAGGTCGGTACAGGATGCCGCGGCGGACAAGGAAAACAGCGCCAGGCAAATGAATAACATCAGCTTGTTCATGTGGTCTCCCTGATTTGGATTGAACAGGAGTGCTGGATTGCTGGCGTAGTGTGCATCCTTGCGTGCACAGATGCAAACGCGGGGTGACGGCGGCAGCCGAAAACCCGTAAAATGGCGCCTTTGCAAAATCTAGCAGGACCTAACAACTACATGAGTACCACACCTGGCCAGGGGCCAAGCTTTCAGCAAATCATCCTGAGGCTGCAGAATTTCTGGGACGAGCACGGCTGCGCGCTGCTGCAGCCCTACGACATCGAAGTCGGCGCGGGTACTTTCCATACCGCGACCTTTTTGCGCGCGATCGGGCCGGAGCCGTGGCGCGCCGCCTATGTGCAGCCGTCGCGCCGCCCCAAGGACGGGCGCTATGGTGAGAATCCCAACCGCCTGCAGCATTACTACCAGTACCAGGTGGTGCTGAAACCGTCGCCGGCCAACATCCAGGAGCTGTACATCGAAAGCCTGCGCGCGCTCGGAATCGACACCAGTGAGCACGACATCCGCTTTGTCGAGGACGATTGGGAATCGCCCACGCTGGGCGCCTGGGGGCTGGGCTGGGAAGTATGGCTGGACGGCATGGAAGTGACGCAGTTCACCTATTTTCAGGAAGTCGGTTCGCTCGTTTGCAAACCGGTGCTGGGCGAGATCACCTACGGTCTGGAACGTCTGGCGATGTACCTGCAGGGCGTGGAGAACGTGTTCGACCTGGTGTGGGCGAAGAATGGCGATACGGTGGTGACCTACGGCGATGTCTACCACCAGAACGAGGTCGAGCAGTCGAAATACAACTTCGAGCATTCCAACGTCGACATGCTGTTCCGCCATTTCAACGAATACGAGGCCGAGGCCAAACGGCTGATGGAGGCCGGGCTGCCACTGCCGGGCTTCGAGATGGTGATGAAGTGCTCACACACCTTCAACCTGCTGGATGCGCGCGGTGCGATCTCGGTCACCGAGCGCGCTGCCTATATCGGCCGTGTGCGTGCCTTGTCACGGCAGGTGGCACAAGCCTATTACGATTCGCGCGAGGCGCTGGGCTTCCCGATGTGCAGGGGGCCGAATAAATGAAACAGACATTGCTGATTGAGCTGTTGACCGAGGAACTGCCGCCGAAGGCGCTGCAGAAACTTTCCGAAACCTTTGCCAACGAAATCTTCGCGGCGCTGCGCGAGCAGCAACTGGCGGGCGAGGATAGCGTGTGCACGCCATATGCTACGCCGCGCCGCCTGGCATTAACGGTGACCCATGTCTTGGCGCAACAGCCAGACCGCACCATCGAGCGCAAGGGTCCCTCGGTTGCCGCCGGACTGGATGCCGCAAGCAAGCCGACCAAGGCACTGGAAGGCTTCATGCGTTCGGCCGGCATTGGTTTCGGAAAACTGCAAAAGGCGCAGGACGGCAAGGCCGAGTATTTCATGGCGCGCGTCGAGCAGAAGGGCAAGCCGCTGGAAGCCTATCTTGCCGACATGGTGACGCAGGCGCTGAAGAAACTGCCGGTGCCGAAGCTGATGCGCTGGGGCGATTCCGAACACCAGTTCGTGCGTCCGGTGCATCACCTGGTGATGCTGCACGGCAACGATGTTGTGCCCGGCGAAGTGCTGGGACTTGCGAGCAGCAACGTCACGCGCGGCCATCGTTTCCTGCACGGCAACGAATTCGAGATTATGAGTGCGGATGGCTACGAAGAAGCGCTGCTGGCGCACGGCAAGGTGATGCCGTCGTTCGAAGCGCGCCGCGCGAAAATTTCCGAACAGCTGGAAGCGCGGGCGAAGGAACTCAATGCGCGCATCAATCCGGCCGCAGGCCTGCTCGACGAAGTGACGGCACTGGTGGAATGGCCGGTGGTGTACGTCGGCGAGTTCGAGCAGGAATACCTTGAAGTGCCGCAGGAATGCCTGATCCTCACCATGCAGCAGAACCAGAAATATTTCCCGCTGCTGGATACGAACGGCAAGCTGCTGAACAAGTTCCTGATCGTGTCCAATATGGAGACGGCCGAGCCGCAACACATCATCGGCGGCAACCAGCGCGTGGTGCGTCCGCGCCTGGCCGATGCGCGCTTTTTCTATAACCAGGACCGCAAGCAGACGCTGGAGTCACGCGTCGAGAAGCTGGGCAATGTGGTGTATCACAACAAGCTCGGCACGCAACTGCAGCGTGTTGAACGACTGGCCACGCTGTCCGGCACCATCGCGCGCCTGCTGGGTGCGGACAAGGCGGATGCCGAACTGGCGGCACGCCTGGCCAAAGCCGACCTGCTCACCGACATGGTCGGCGAATTCCCGGAGTTGCAGGGTGTGATGGGACGTTATTACGCGCTGCACGACGGCGAGAAACCGGAGGTGGCGAATGCCATCGAAGCGCATTACCACCCGCGCTTTGCCGGCGATACGCTGCCGCAGGGACCGCTGGCCTGTGCCGTGGCACTGGCCGACAAGCTGGAGACCCTGGTCGGCATCTACGGCATCGGCCAGGTGCCGACCGGCGACAAGGACCCGTTCGGTCTGCGCCGCCATGCGCTGGGCGTGCTGCGCATCCTGACCGAGACGCCGCTCGACCTGCCGCTGCAGGCGCTGCTCAAGACCGCCGCCGGCAATTTCCCGGAGGGCACGCTGAGCGCGACTGTGGCTGGCGACGTGGAAG
>CAZMSI010000220.1:0-3347 GCA_964568895.1 uncultured Sideroxydans sp.
GCGCGCCATCGCCAAGGGCGAGGAAATCACCCAGGATGTTTCGACGCTGGAAAACCCTGCAATCCTCGAACAACTTAAAGAAGTTGTTCGATGAAGGATTGCAGGGTTTCAGTGGAAGCTAACATGAGCACAGCGATTGTTAAGCGCGAAGCGCGGCTGTAGCTAAAACCCGGCCATTCTTGAGCAGCTCAAGGAAGTGGTTAAATAAATGCCGGTTGAAAAGGCCTTCGATACGACCCGGATAGATATATTACATAGGCCAAATTACATAGATATTCTTGCATATATGAAACAACGGCAATAACTGCTCTAATTTCAGGCGCAATCCCCTTGAGCAGGCCCCGAAGCCTGCGCAGTCAGTTTTTCGGTAGATGTCTGAGAGGTCTGCCCGTGGACGACGCACTGAAAAAATCACAGCATAAAGCGAAGGCTGCGCAACGCACGCCGGAGGCTGCGGTATCCAGTGTCTGCCATGACACAGAACACCAGGCTGCCAGCGCAGAAACCTGTAACCTGCACCAAAAAATCGAGCGGGCGCACCAGCAGTGGATCGCCGCGCTGGATACGCTGGACGACCTGATTGTCCTGTATGACCAGGATTTCCGGATCCTGCGTTGCAACCAGGCCTATCAGCAATGCGCGGGGATTCCCTTCACGCAAATCATCGGCCGGGTTTACTACGAAGTCTTTCCTAAATCCAATGCCCCGCTGCATTCCAGTCTGGCCGCCACAAAAGAAATAACGGAAACAAATGCAGAGGAAGAAGTGCGGATCGGAGACAGAATCTATCGTTCGCGCGCACTCTCCGTAAACGACGATCATGGGGCCTATCTTTACACCGCGCACACTCTCGAGGATATCACCGAGCAAAAGCGTACCGAGGCAAACCTGCAGATGTTCCGCGCCCTGCTCGACAACTCAAGCGACGCCATTGAGGTCATCGAGCCGACCACGCTGCGCCTGCTCGACGTAAACGAGACGGAATGCCGCGACCTGGGGTACAGCAGGGAAGAGCTGCTGTCCATGACGATTCGCGATATCGACCATCACTTCAACGCAGACATCCAGAAAATAGTCGAAGCGCAGATGCAGCAACATACGGAAGCGCGCTTCGAAAGCGTGCATCGTCGCAAGGACGGCTCGACCTTCCCGGTGGAAATCAGCGCGAAATTCATCGAACTCGACAAACCATACGGCTTGGCCATGGTGCGCGACATCACCGAACGCAAGCAGGCCGAGGCCGAATCGGCCAGGCTGAACCGGATACACAAAACACTGAGCGACTGCAACCACGCCATGCTGCGTGCCAATAACGAAGCAGATCTGATGCAGGATATGTGCGAAACGATAGTCGCCAGCGGCGGATATACGCTGGCCTGGATCGGCCTGGCACAGCAGGATGAATATAAAAGCATTGCACCTGCGGCAATGGCCGGCACAGGCAAGGAATATGTCGAGGCGTTAAACGTAAGCTGGGATGAATCTTCTCCACAAGGACGGGGGCCGATTGGCATTGCCGTGTGTACCGGCACGACCCAGATCGTACAGGATGTCCAGAACGACCTTCACTTCGAGCTTTGGCGCGAGGCGGCAGCAAAATACGGCTATGCCGCGGCCATTATGCTGCCGCTGAAAGAGGATGGCGCGGTTTTCGGTACGCTGAATATTTATTCGCCGGAAATTTCGGCCTTCAACGACAGCGAAGCGATGCTGCTCGACGAGGTATCCAGTGACCTGGCTTTCGGCATCGCGGCGATACGCAGCCGGAAATCGCGCGAGCAAAGTGCGAAGCACCTGTATTCCAGCCTGGAAGGAACCATCGCCTCGATGGCATCCATGGTGGAAATGCGCGACCCCTACACTGCCGGACACCAGCACCGCGTTGCGGAACTGGCCAGGACAATTGCCCAACAGGTGGGTTTGCCGGACGAAGATATCCACGGCATTTACCTGGCAACCGTAATACACGACCTCGGAAAAATCAGTATTCCCGCTGAAATATTGTCCAAGCCCGGCAAACTGAACAAGCTGGAATACGAGATCATTCAGACGCACGTCCAGGCTGCTTACGACATCCTGAAGCACATCGACTTTCCCTGGCCCATTGCGCAAATAGTCTACCAGCACCACGAACGTGTCGATGGCTCAGGCTACCCGAATGGCCTGAAAGGCGAGGAAATCCTGACAGGCGCCAAAATCATTGGCGTTGCCGACACCGTCGAAGCGATGTCCTCGCACCGGCCCTATCGCCCGGGACTGGGCATTGAAGCAGCACTAGGGGAAATCGGTCAGCATCGAGGCACACGCTATGACCCGACAGTGGTCGACACTTGCATCAAACTCTTCCAGGAGCAAGGTTACAAACTGCCCGGCTAACTGCCACATTCTTGATTCGGAGCCGGCACCATCAAATGGCTGAGGAACCCGGCAACTTCGCAACTGCCAGTTTATTCAATCCGAACTTTCGTTTATTTTCTCTATCAGATAACAGCTGATTAATACAGATCCCAGTATTGCGACACTGATAAATATCTGTGTTGAGTCGGCTTTATGAAATAATCCCATCAAAATCGAAAATAGGAAAAGCGCCATAGAAACCAGCAAGATCGCTCTTGAAACCCGCACAACTTTATTTGTCGCCGTCTTGGTTGTTTCACCGGCAAGATCAAGATTATTTGACATACTGCCCCTTGCAGCAATTTTCGTTTAACATGCCCTCCCCTCTAAAGTTATTATGTATTTATGGTTATATTATTAATCCTCTGCAATCATACAAATAAAAAATAATCAGGGTCAAATAAACTTTTTCAGGCAGCACATGCGCATTTATCCAAATGCCTTCTTCGGGTAAAAATTCAGCCTTCAGTTCCACCTCCAAAATATCGTCATACCCTTTCAAGTTGACGCCCCGCACCCCCTCCGTTAACATTCCAAGAGTCTATAGTTAACATTGGTTCCCAATAGTGCCCGATAAGAGACTGTTCTCTTTAGCCTTCTCAGTCATCGCCACCTTCGCGTTGATAAGCCCGTCCCTCGCCGGTGAGATGATTGCCCTGAACAGCCCCCTGCCCGCCGCACCAGCAGACTCCGTACAGCAACAACCTGTTCCTGAACAGCCCGGCATCAAACCGGCACTGACGCCCGCTGCCTCTCTGGCACAGAACGACCTGTGGCAGCGCATTCGCAGCGGTTTCGCCATGCCCGACATGGACAACCGCACGGTGAGGCACTACGAACGCTGGTACGCAGACCATCCGAAATACGTGGCACGCATGACTGAGCGTGCGCACCTTTATCTTTATTACATTACGGGCGAAGTGGAAAAACGCGGCATGCCGACCGAAATC
>CAZMSI010000221.1:0-3336 GCA_964568895.1 uncultured Sideroxydans sp.
CAAATTCTGTGGGGAATGTAATGACGGTAGCCAAGCGAACCTTCGATGTGGTGGTAGTCGGTGCCGGCGGTGCGGGCATGCGCGCGGCACTGGCCTTGTCCGAGGCCGGGCTGAAGGTGGCGGTGCTGTCCAAGGTGTTCCCGACGCGTTCGCATACGGTGGCGGCGCAGGGCGGTATCGCGGCATCGCTCGGCAACGTCAGCGAGGACAATTGGCACTGGCACATGTACGACACGGTGAAGGGCTCGGATTACCTCGGCGACCAGGATGCGATCGAGTTCATGTGCCGCGCCGCACCCGAGGTGGTGTATGAGCTCGAACATTACGGCATGCCGTTCGATCGGCTCGATTCCGGCAAGATATACCAGCGCCCGTTCGGCGGTCACATGCAGGACTATGGCAAGAACCCGGTGCAGCGTGCCTGTGCCGCCGCCGATCGCACCGGCCATGCCTTGCTGCACACCTTGTACCAGCAGAACATAAAAGCCAATACCCATTTCTTCGTGGAGTGGATGGCGCTGGACCTGATCCGCGATGAAGACGGCGACGTGCTCGGCGTGACCGCGATGGAGATTGAAACCGCCGAGGTGATGGTTCTGCAGGCGCGCGCCACGCTGTTCGCCACCGGCGGCGCGGGCCGTATTTTCCAGGCCAGCACCAATGCCTACATCAACACCGGCGACGGGCTCGGCATGGCGGCGCGTGCCGGTATTCCGCTGCAGGACATGGAATTTTTCCAGTTTCATCCCACCGGCGTGTACGGCGCGGGCGTGTTGATCTCGGAAGGTGTGCGCGGCGAGGGTGGCTACCTGGTGAACAAGGACGGCGAGCGCTTCATGTTGAAATATGCGCCGACCGCGCAGGACCTGGCCAGTCGCGACGTGGTGTCGCGTGCCATCGCCACCGAGATCAAGGAGGGTCGCGGCTGCGGGCCACACGGTGACCACGTGCTGCTGAAGGTCGACCATATCGGCGAAGATGTGATCAAGAGCCGCTTGCCGGGCATACGCGACATCTCGATCAAGTTCGCCCACGTCGATCCGGTCGAAGCGCCGATCCCGGTAGTGCCCACCGCGCACTACATGATGGGCGGCATTCCTGCCAACTACCACGGCCAAGTGGTGGCGCCCTACCAGACCGGGCCGGAAGAGGTGGTACAGGGCTTTTATGCTGTGGGCGAATGCGCTTGCGTATCGGTGCATGGCGCCAATCGCCTGGGCTGCAACTCGCTGCTCGACCTGCTGGTATTCGGGCGCGAGGCGGCACGGCAGATTGTTGAAGACCTTGAGCGCAATCCACACCACAAGCCGCTGCCAGCAGATGCGGCGGAGCGACCGCTGGCTCGCCTGGCGCGGCTGGATGCGCAGCAGGATGGGGAAAGTGTGGCCGAAGTCGGTGCGGCGATGCGCAAGGTGATGCAGACTCATTGCGGTGTATTCCGCTTTCCCGAATTGCTGGCCGAGGGCGTGACGAAAATTCGCGAGGTGGCGGGACGGGCAGCAAATATTGCGATCAGGGACAAGAGCAAGGTATTCAACACCGCGCGTGTCGAGGCGCTGGAACTCGATAACCTGATCGAGGTGGCGCAAGCCACCATGCATGCCGCCGCCGCGCGCGAGGAAAGCCGCGGCGCGCATGCGCGCGACGATTTCCCGGATCGCGACGACGATCAGTGGCTGAAGCACTCGCTGTATTTCCGCGAGGGACAACATCTCGACTACAAGCCGGTGCGGCTGAAGCCGTTGACGGTGGAATCATTCCCGCTCAAGGCGCGGGTGTACTAGGAATATGCGATGAAGTTCCGAATCTACCGCTACAACCCGGAAACCGATGCCCAGCCTTACATGCAGGACTATGAGCTGGACATCGACATGGACAGCGCCACTCAGGGCAAGATGCTGCTCGATGCTTTGCTGCGCATCAAGGAACTCGACGACAGCCTGAGCCTGCGTAAATCCTGTCGCGAAGGCGTGTGTGGTTCGGATGCGATGAATATCAATGGGCGCAACGGCCTGGCGTGCATCACGCCGCTGGCTTCGCTGCGGGAACCGGTCGAGTTGCGGCCATTGCCCGGGCTGCCGGTGGTGCGCGACCTGGTGGTGGATATGACCCAGTTCTTCAAGCAATACCATTCGATCAAGCCCTATCTGGTCAACAACGATCCGCCGCCGGAAACCGAGCGTCTGCAGTCGCCGCAGCAGCGCAAGGAACTGAATGGCCTGTACGAGTGCATCCTGTGCGCCTGTTGTTCGACCGCCTGTCCTTCGTTCTGGTGGAATCCGGATAAATTCGTTGGTCCTGCCGGATTGCTGCAGGCTTACCGTTTCATTGCCGACACCCGCGATCAGGCGACCGCGGAACGCCTGGATAATCTGGAAGATCCCTATCGCCTGTTCCGCTGCCATACCATCATGAATTGCGTGGACGTCTGTCCTAAGGAACTGAATCCCACCGAAGCCATCGGAAAGATCAAGGATATGATGGTGAGGCGCACGGTGTGAAAGAGCTGGAACGCGTGCGCTGGCGTTGCCGGCGCGGCCTGCTGGAGCTGGATATCGTGCTGGGACGTTTCGTCGACCTGCATTATCGCGGACTGGACGAGGCGCAACGTTCTGCATTCAACGCGTTGCTGGAAGTGCCTGACACGCTACTCTGGGATATGATTACGGGAAGAGAGTCGTCGTCGTCGTCGCAGGATGCGGCGCAGCAGCGCGATCTGGATGCGCTGCTGGCTTTGCTGCGGACGGTCTGATTTTTGAAAGTTACGAAAGGTGCAGGTAACGGATGACAGGAGAGGGCATGGAAGATAAACAACGCACGGCAATGCTGACGCTGGACGATGGGCGCAGCATTGAATTGCCGATCCTGTCCGGTACGCTGGGAGAGGACGTGATCGATATCCGCGAACTGGGAAAGCTGGGCATGTTTACCTACGACCCCGGTTTCCTTTCCACCGCTAGCTGCGCTTCCGACATCACCTTTATCGACGGCGATGCCGGGCTGCTGTATTACCGCGGTTATCCCATTGAGCAACTGGCGGAGCATTCCGACTTTCTCGAAGTGTGTCACCTGCTGTTGAAAGGTGAATTGCCGAACGCGCAGCAGCGGGAGAGTTTCAATAACAAGGTCACCAGGCATACCATGGTGCATGACCAGCTGGCCCGTTTTTTCAACGGCTTCCGCCGCGACGCGCACCCGATGGCGGTGATGGTCGGCGTGGTCGGGGCATTGTCTGCGTTCTACCACGACTCGATCGATATCAATAACCCGGAGCATCGCGAGATTTCCGCCATGCGCATGATCGCCAAGGTGCCGACCATCGCGGCGATGGCCTAC